>CAZEDC010000064.1:0-4443 GCA_964510985.1 uncultured Dehalococcoidia bacterium | reverse complement strand
TACGGCACTCTATCCGACATTGTGCAATCACAGTTCATCACGTCAATTCCATTTGGCCAGAGCCAGTCACCGGATGAGCAAATGCGGACACCTTTCGAATACATCACGAACCCCAACAGTGTACTTGAAGCCTATCGGGATACCGACCCCTATTTGTTTTTCTTTGGCGCCCAGCTTGCCAGCTCAGCTACCCCGGATACCAAAATAATCTCACCAGATTCTTTCGCTAGTTCGGAACTGAGGGGCACGGGTCTCCCGATCTACTTTGGCCTTGGTTGGGTTTTGATCGTGGGGGCCGTCCTATCGACGATGTTGGTGTACTCTTTTCGATTGATCAAATCTGCACAGTTCAGATTCTTCGGGTTGGCGATAATTGGACTGATCGTCGTCTACACGGCCGACCTCCACTATCCCTCGTCCATTACTCACGGTCCGATAGAGATCCTAGTCGTCATGGCCGGAGTTCTGTCGTCTCTCTACGACACCAGTCGCAAACCATCCAATTCCAAGGTGAGGGAAGAGACTACAGAACCGTCTCGCAGCCAGCTAAGACAGCCCAGTGCTAGAACCTCGGAGACAGGTCGGTTGAGGCCCCGGCCCACAGAGACGGCCTGACCGGACATCGGCACCATAATCACTCCGATCGTCCCTTTCAACATATGAGTTTCACACCCCTTAACTCCGCTGGTTGGACTTCAACTTGAGACTTCTGCTTCTCGCGTATTCATTGGGCCCCGGAGGAGCCGAACGCCAGTTTGTGAACCTGGCCAAGGCACTTGCCGAGAAAGGCGTCGACGTACACATTGCAACCTTCTACGGAGGGGGACGTCTGGAGCGAGAGGTGGCGTCCTTCGATGGCATTCGACTGAGTTCACTCGGAAAATCCGGCCGCTGGGACTTTGCCCGATTCGGCTGGCGACTTCGAAATTTTATTGGGCGGCATCGTTTCGATATCGTCTACAGCTTCCTGTCAGGGCCCAACGTCGTGGCCCTCCTGGCCCGGACGTTAAGAAAACGGCCGAAAATCATCTGGGGTGTAAGGGCGTCACCCCTCGATTACACGCAGTACGACCGGACGATTCGTTGGGTTGAGCGTGCAGAACGGCTGCTGTCGCCCCTGACCGATCGGATTGTGGTCAACTCCCGTGCCGGGCTGAAGGACTGGCTGGAAAGCGGTTACGCGGAGGCCAAGCTCACCCATATACCAAACGGCATAGATACTCAACGGTTTATACCTGACCCCAGTGCGTATGACAGCGTAAGGCAAGAGGTCGGAGTGCCCGTTTCTACACCACTTGTAGGGCTGGTGGGTCGGTCAGATCCCAGGAAAGACCACAAAACCTTCCTCGAGGGTGCGGCCGCTCTGCGACGGCGCATCCCTGAGACACATTTCCTTTGCATCGGGAGAACGGCGGCCCACAGAGAGCCCTACGCCCAAGAGTTGCGACACTATGAGTCCCAGCTTGGACTGGCTCCCTTTGTTCACTGGCTGGGCGACCGGTCGGACGTGCCGCGCCTGATGGCGGCCCTCGACGTCTTGACCTCTTCATCAGCGTTCGGTGAGGGCTTTCCCAATGTCGTGGCCGAGGGAATGGCCTGCGGAGCGCCGTGCGTCGTCACCGACGTGGGCGACTCCGCCGATATCGTCGGGGACACGGGCACAGTCCTCCCTCCTGGAGATCCCATCGCGCTGGCCGACGGCTGGGCTAAAATCCTGGCCATGCCCAGCGACCGGCGAAGGGAAATGGGCAAACGGGCGCGGGCCCGAGTTGAGCAGCTCTTCTCGGTGGACCGCATGGCCGAGGAGACGCTCAGGGTGCTTCGGGCGGTGTAGGTGCTATCCACGCTACACTCCCACGGCGTGATCACAGAGATGTGCGAGCGGCTGCACAATCCGGAGACCGATCAACAACAGTGAAGCTCTACCACGTAATTACCGGCCTTAGCGTTGGCGGCGCGGAGATGATGCTCTACAAGCTCCTCGCCGGCATGGACAGGGATAGAGTCGACAACACGGTGGTGAGCCTCACCGACCATGGCCCCGTCGGCGATCTAATTCACTCTCTCGGGGTCCCGGTGAGGACCCTGGGCATGAAACGGGGAAAACCCAACCCGTTGGCGGTCTTCCAATTGGCCCGGTGGATAAGGCGCGACAGGCCCCATGCGGTCCAAACCTGGATGTATCACGCCGACCTCATCGGAGGCTTTGCCGCCAGGCTGGCGGGCAGACCACCGGTGGCGTGGGGTATTTACCACGGCACCTTGGATCCCTCGGGCACCAGGGTGACTACCCGTTGGACGGCCTGGGCGGGCGCCAAACTCTCCCGATGGCTTCCCGAGAGGATCGTCTTTGTATCTCACGCCTCAAAGGACTATCATAGCCGGCTCGGCTACGACGCAGACAAGATGATAGTTATCCCCATCGGCTTTAAGCTGGCCGAGTTCTCGTCGGGACAGGAGACCAGGGCCGCCATGCGCCACGAGATAGGGATTCCGGAAGGCTCGCCGACGATCGGCCTGGTGGCTCGATGGCACGCCGCCAAGGACCACGGCAATTTTTTCGCCGCCGCCCGTCTGCTCGCCCGCGACTACTCCGGCGTTCATTTCGTGCTCTGCGGCTCCGAAATCACGTGGGCAAACCAGGATTTAGTCCGGCACATCGACGCCAACGGTGTGCGCCCCATGACTCACCTCCTCGGACCGGTGGATAATATCCCTCGTCTCATGTCGGCCCTGGACATAGCGACCTCCTCCTCCATCGTAGAGGGATTCCCCAACGTGGTGGGAGAGGCGATGGCCAGCGGTGTGCCCTGCGTGGTCACCGACGTGGGCGACTGCGCCTTAATCGTCGGTGATAGCGGGCGAGTCGTTGCTCCGCGCGATCCTGAGGCCCTGGCGGCGGCTTGGGCTGAACTTCTGGAGCTACCGGACGGCGAGCGCCTGGCATTGGGCGCCAAGGCCAGGGAGCGGGTGAAGGATAACTTCTCCATTGGGAGTGTCGTCGCTGCCTATGAGAGCCTGTACCGGGAAATGACCGGTGTACACGCCGCTGGGCCCGACGGCTAGCCGCCGGCCGGGCATTTATACTTCGACCAACCGATAGGACAACATGCTAGTACCGTTGATAAAGGGATTCGCCACATTTGTACCCGGGCTCAACAGGCTCCTCCAGGGGCGCACCGGTGGAACCGGCTCCGCCAGGTACTGCTACTCCATCTGGATGCGACACCTGGTGATGGCCCATGAGTCGGGCCTACCGACCAGGCCCGATGTAGTGGCCGAGCTCGGTCCCGGAAAATCCCTCGGCGTCGGGTGTGCCGCCTTACTTTCAGGAGCCAACAGGTATCTCGCATTGGATGTCAGGCAACATGCCTCTAACCAGAGGAACCTGGACGTATTTGAAGAGCTTGTGGGGCTCTTCACTAGACGAGAGGCGATTCCCGACCAGACCGAGTTTCCAGGCGCGAAGCCGCTGCTGGAGTCATATGAGTTTCCAGCACACATCTTGACCGATGAGCGCCTGGAGCAGGCGTTGGACGAGGACCGGATCGCTTCCTTGCGCAGATCACTCTCCAGCCCGGGTTCGGGCCGCGAACCGGACTCCCACATCGCTTATATCTCTCCGTGGTACGAATCAGATATCATCGAGGACTCTTCGGTCGACTCGGTTTTCTCCCAGGCTGTGCTGGAGCACGTCGGCGACCTGAGCGGCACTTATAAGGCATTGCGGAGCTGGCTCAAGCCGGGAGGTGTGATGTCTCATGAGATAGACTTCAAGTCCCACCGCACCGCAAGAAAATGGAATGGACATTGGACCTATTCGGACCTCCTCTGGAAGCTGGTCGTAGGACGGCGGTCCTATCTGCTCAACAGAGAGCCTCACTCGGTCCATATAAAACTCCTCGACAGGCTCGGGTTCAGAGTAGTGCGCGACTTAAAGAGCAAGTCCGAATCCGGAATCTCCCGTTCCCAGCTTGCACCACGATTCAGGTATCTGTCGGATGATGACCTGACGACCAGCGATGCTTTCATCCAGGCCGTTTGTGACAAGAAATGATAGCCGGCGCGAGTTGAGCCCAGGCTGACCGCCGAACCGGTAACGAGTATGTCACGCAATATCGCGATGGTCCACAACGACGACTGGTTCCTCTATCGGTTCCGAAGTCCGCTTTTGCGGAAACTCAAATCGCGGGGTTGCACGGTGTTCGCCGTGGCCCCGGCGGGGCGTGCTGTCTCGGCATTCGAGCAGGAGGAGATCGGATTCATCGATTGGCCGCTGTCAAGGGGCAGCTTGAATCCATTCACGGAAATCTTGCGTGTCCTAACGCTGTGGCGGATTTACAGGAAGACAAAGACCCAGTTGGCCCAACACTTCACGGTGAAGCCTAACATTTACGGCCCTATCGCCGCTCGTTTGGCCGGTGTTCCGGTGATACTCTCCTC
>CAZEDC010000063.1:0-11893 GCA_964510985.1 uncultured Dehalococcoidia bacterium | reverse complement strand
GGTACGTGCGCCGGAGCCGACGCCGCTTCTGGAAATCCGGCATTCTGGGCAACGGCGGCTCGGAGCAGGACGAGGACAAGCTCTCAGCCTACGCGACTCTGTACGAGTGCATGACAGCACTGGCGAGGTTGCTTGCCCCGTTCACGCCCTTCGTAGCGGAGGCGCTATACCAGAATCTGGTCCGGTCCACCGGAGCCGGCGCTGAGAGCGTGCACCTCGACTTCTACCCCGTTTCCGATGCTTCAAAGGTGGACCGACGGCTCTCGGGTGTGGTCCGGCTGGCCATGCGCCTTTCCAGTCTTGGACGCGCAGCTCGAAACAAGGCCGGACTCAAGGTGCGCCAACCCCTGGCGGAGGCGGTGGTGAGCGTACCCACGCAGGCAGAACGGGAGTATATCCAGGAGCTTACACCTCAACTCCTGGACGAGTTGAATGTAAAGTCGGTCAGAGAGGCGAGCCAGGTGGAGGGGGTCATCCGATTTGAAATCCGGCCCAACCTGCCGATATTGGGGCCGAAGTACGGGCCGAAGTTGGCCGAGATCAACAGGGCGCTGGCGGCGGCGGATGCGACCGATATTGCGCTGGACGTGGAGTCGGGCAGACATATAAATCTGGGCGCTTTCACCCTTCTCCCGGATGAGGTCCTGGTCACGCAGATTCCCATGGAGGGCTATTCCGCCTCGTCGGAGGGCGGGTACACCGTGGCGGTAGCCACGGAGGTCAGTCCAGAGCTTGCACAGGAGGGGTTGGCGCGGGAGATGGTGCACCGTGTCCAGAATATGCGTCGCACGGCCGGATTCGATATCGCCGACCATATCGTTACTTATCACGAGGGCGGGCCTGAGATCGAGGCGATGATGGCTACCCACGGAGAGTATGTTCAGCAGGAGACCCTGTCGGACCAGGCAATCAACCGGAAGCCGCCGTCGGAGGCGTATACGGAGATGCACGATCTGAACGGGACCGAGGTGGAACTGGGGGTACGGAGGGTTTCGTAGGGCAATATGCGGCTCTGCGGGCCGTCTCTGTCAATTACGGGAAGAACACAATCCCACATGCAGGCAGCGACGCGGTGTACGAAAGACGTTTGTGAGCAACTATAACTGGATCGTTGGTGCGTATTTCTGTGGTTGTTGTTGCGGATTGGTTGTGATAACGGACACAATGTTGACTATGACGATTCACTGAACTATCCTAAGTTTGCAGGTAATCGGCACATCAAACAGAATTCAAGGACGGTAGAAATAGGGTCTACCGTCAGCCGGTAGAACCGGCCAATGGTACCCGTCGGGCACCAGGGAGTTCACCAGAAGAAGCAGGCTGGAAACCAGGGACCGCGCTGGGCGGTGAATAGATGGGCACGCAGGTCGCATGAAGCCTACATATAGTAGGGTGAGTGCGGCCAATTTTTATTCTGCACATGGAGGTGGGCCATGTACCAGAAGGTGCTTATCCCACTGGATGGGTCGAAAGAAGCGGAGGAGGTGTTCGACCTTATCCAGGAGGAGCTAGACGAAAACGCCCAAGTTGTGCTCCTCATGGTAATACCGCCCGGCAAGACAAGGATGGTAAAGGGCCAACTGTTGCTGGGTATCCAGCGTGAGGAGGCGGAGGGCTTGCGAGCGCTGGAGTACATCAGAGGTGTGGTGGGCCTGTTTGGCGGGGACCCCGGCCGGTGGGACCGATGGTGTTGCAGAGTTGCCGTGGCGAGGTCGGTATCCAGGGGCATCTTGGACGTGGCCGGACGGGAAAACGTGGACCTGGTAGCCATGTGCACCCACGACCGAAAAGGACTGGCGCGGCTCATAAAAGGCAGTGTCGCCGAGGATGTGCAACAGGGGTGTTCGGTCGAGGTGAGGGTTTTTACATATCAGGAACTGGTGGCCGTCTCATAGTCGGGAGATGTAGTGGCCACAATGATTGATTCCGGCTCCCGACTATGATAAAACGGGCTGTTCGGTGACCTGTCCGGAAAGGTAAGAGCGGGGAGAAGAAACGCAATGGCGGACGTGAGGGTCAAAGAAGGAGTAACCGTCGAGCGGTGGGATGGTGATCGGGTAACACGGACTTCCGTGTTCTCAAGGGTTATCGGTCTCCTGAACACCGACGCCACGACGCCTGGAGCCCGGGACCAGGTCAGGCATCTCTTACAGACTCTCTGGTTAGCGGTGGGTCTGTCGGCATTGGTTGTCTACGCGATGCTCACTTTCCAGGAGACGTTGGTCAGCCTGGGCCCGTGGGGCTACCTGGGTGCGTTCGCCGCGGAACTCGGCAACAGCGCGGTGATCATCATACCCACGCCGGGGCCCGCCTATACCTTCGCCATGGGCGTCACCCTCAACCCTCTCACGCTGGGACTGATCGGAGGCATCGGTGCCACTCTGGGAGAGCTGACGGGATATTACCTGGGACTCAGAGGACGCCGTGTCCTAGCCGGTGGACGTCTGTACCGGTGGTTCAACGGTGCGACGGAGCGGTGGACGGGAACCATCCTGGTCGGCTTCGCCGTACTGCCTATACCCTTCGATGTTGCGGGGATCTGGGCCGGCACGAATCGGTATCCTCTCTGGCGCTTCCTTGTGTTTGTCATGGCAGGCAAGTTCGCCAAGGTGACGGCCGTGGCGTTGGCCGGACATTACGGAATAAGGTGGTTCCTCGCGCCTCTGATCTGATTAGCCAGGCCAAGCGGCTGAACGGTGGAACGGGAAGAAGTGGAAGGAGGAGGGATATGCCGACCGGAAAGCTGGAACGCAGGCACCGTCCACTTAGGGAGAGGAGAGGCAGGTCGGAGCCCAAGGTCTTTTTCGGCAGCTACATGCCTTTCGCAGGGGTGAGGTACTTCAGAATCCTGGACTAGCGCGACGTGTCGAGGCAACGGCCAAGGATCGGCCCCGTAGGCTGGTGCCGACGCAGAAAGTCTCCGAAGGAAGGGACTACGGAACAGGCGTCCTAGGGCTCGACGGGAAAGTCACCGAAATTCCTTAGCTGTAAGCAATCAACCCGCGTAGACGTGCCCCCGATCAGTACTGATTCCGCCTGGCGGATAAGAACGCACCGGGTTCAACCACATAGGGCCGCTACCTTGCGTTGTAAGGCTCTTACCACCCATACTTTGATCCATCTGCCGGTGGGTTATAATGGACGGGCAACCACGATGTAGGCCGGAGGGGACAAGATGGCTATGACGTTAATGGTGGAGCGCCACGTGATCCCGGGCGTCCAAGGGGACATCAAGAGGCTGCTCCGGGAGCTGCGGGCCAACGCCACACGCCAGCCAGGCTTTGTATCGGGGCGAACGGTTGTCGATGCCAAGAGCCCGACCATCTTCATGACCATAAGCGTCTGGGCCAACATGGGGGTGTGGGAGGCCTGGGAGAAGAACCCGGAGCGCCAGGAAATCATCGACCGAATCAACGAGCTGGTGCAGGGAAAGCCCACGGAGCGCATATGGTTGGACGACGAGGACGCCCCCTACAGCGGGGTGTAGATTTTGTAACCCGGTCCTACTTGAAGTTTTTCTCCCCCGACTCGATGGGCACTTTCAATCTGTTCTCCGAAGGCGTCAAGGGGCAGCTCCACTTCTCGTTGTAGGCGCAGTAGGGATTGTAAGCGTAGTTAAAATCCTCGAGGCTGGTGCCATCGGGCAGCGTCTCGATCTCCAGGTACCGACCCGCTCCATATGTCTCTTCTCCGCTGGTGCTGTCGGCGAAGGGGAGAAAGTAGCCGCCACTTTCGACGTCCCAGAGGACGTCAGGTGTGCGGGTGTGCCGTTCACTCCGAATGAGAGCCGCCCCCATCGGGTGAAAGCCGCCACACTGCCGGTGCTGGTCTGAATCTCAACGGTCTCCTGAGTCTCGAAGGGCTCGATGTCCAGCTTCAAACGCAGGTCCGGGTTTTCATCGTAGTAGATAAGGCCGCGGAATCCACGCCGCTGCTCGTCGGTGAGTGGCGAATCGTGGTCTTGTGCCATGAATTGGTCTTTGGCCCGGCGAAATTCAGAGAGTTGGGACATGATATGCGGCACCTCACGGGAGTTTTCTCCTTCATTAGACGCGGGAGTCTTCCAATCGGTGCAGCCGCCCCTTTTATCCTACGTTTGAGTTTCCCCTCCCACGAGGGCAGGTTTGATACCTGCCCCTACGCTTGTTGTCGGAGGACGGGAGGACCGGCCTGAAGGCCGCGGGTCCACCATGTATTCGCTCTCTGGCCCTTCGGGACCAAGGGAAGCGCCCTCACGGTCCATTCCTTAATCCTCTTGGGGAAAGAGGTGAAGGGAGCCCCATCCCCAGATTCTTCGCCCCCCGACAAGTCGAGGGACTCAGAATGACATGGAGCTAGTCGGTCGGAGGTCAAGGAGACAAACAGGCTTTGTGTGTGGGAATGGGACGGGTTTTGCGGACGCAGCGCTAGGAGCCGCGTAGCTGGGGGAAGAGAACGACTTCGCGGATGGTACGCTGACCCGAGATGAGCATGGCCAGGCGGTCCACGCCGATTCCCAGGCCGCCGGTGGGCGGCATACCGTGCTCGATGGCCACTAGAAAGTCTTCGTCCAGGCGGTCCATGTCCTCGTCCTGGAACTGCCCTCGCAGGGCCTCCTGCTCCTCGAAGCGGCTACGCTGGTCGACCGGATCGTTGAGTTCCGTGAAGGCGTTGCAAAGTTCCATGCCCGCCACGAACCCTTCGAACCGCTCCACCAGTCTCGGGTCGTCAGGCTTTTTCTTGGCCAGCGGCGACATCTCGACGGGGTAATCCACCAGGAACGTCGGCTGGACCAGCCTGGGCTCCACCTTGGCGGAGACCAGCTTGTCCAGCAACCCACCCCAGCTTGTCTGCTGGTCGACGTCTACGCCGACCTGCCGCATCTCTGATTTTAATAACTCGATGTCGGGATACTTCAGGAAGTCGATCCCGCTGTGCTTGATGATCTCGTCGCGCAGGCTTAGCCTAGGCCACGGAGGCGTGAAGTCGATGCTGGTGCCGTCGAAATCTACGGAGGCGGTGCCCAGAAGATCGAGGGCCAGGGATGAGACCAGGTCCTCGACCATGCGCATGACGTCGTTGTAGTCGACAAAGGCCTCGTAGCTCTCCATGGTGGTAAATTCCGGATTGTGGTGAAGGTCCAAACCCTCGTTGCGGAAGACCTTCCCAATCTCGTAGACCTTTTCCAGGCCACCGACGACGAGCCGTTTCAGATACAGCTCGGTGGCAATACGGAGGTACAGGTCTCGGCCCAGGGTGTTGTGGTGGGTCACGAAGGGTTGGGCCATGGCGCCCGCCGCTATCGGCACCAGGGTCGGGGTCTCTACCTCTATGAACCCACGGCCCTCCATGAAGCGGCGCATGGCGCTCAAGACGCGGCTGCGCAGCACGGCGGATTTGCGGGACTGCTCGTTAGCGATGAGGTCCAGGTAACGTTGGCGGAAGCGGGTCTCGACATCGCTGAGCCCGTGCCACTTCTCCGGCAGGGGCCGCAGGGACTTGCAGAGCAGCGTGAAGTCGCCGACCTCCAAGGTTATCTCACCGGCCCGGGTCCTGAAGATGGGTCCTTTGACGCCCAGCCAGTCGCCGATGTCCAGATCGTTCAGGACCTCGTAGGTATCCGGCAGCTGGTTACGGCGGAACATGACCTGGATCCGGCCTGAGCCGTCCAGCAGGTCGGCGAAGGTCGCCCTTCCCATGCCTCGGAAGGCGACGATGCGGCCCGCCAGGGATACCACGTCGGTACGCGCGTCCTCCGTAGCCCGCTTCTCCTCCGCCTCGAACAGCAAGACTGCTTCCGCGGCCGTGTGGCTGCGTTCGTACCGATGCGGGTATGGATCGATCCCCCTGGCTCTCAGTCTTGCCAGTTTATCGAAGCGTGCCTTGACCAGTTCGTTCTGGGTATCGGGCACTAAAGGAGAATCTTTTCCAGTCATTTGTCTCCAGATCTAGGTGAGGAATCCACTGTCCGGGACCTGGACGAAGCGGGCGGAGTCATAGGCGATTTTCGGCTATCATACGTGTCAGTGCGCTAGAGGGGTCGGGACTCGAACCGGTTGTCGGGGTCAGCGGAGGTGACAGACTTGTCTAGCTTATCTTCTTGATGGTCAGTTTCATCACGCCGGACGGTGCTTCCACTTTAACCTTATCGCCGACTTTATGGCCGAGGAGGGCACGGCCCACCGGAGACTCGTTGGATATCTTCCCTTCAAGGGGCGCAGCTTCAGCACTGCCGACCAGCTTATAGAGACGTTTTGCCCCATCAACGGTGACAACGGTCACAGAGGCGCCGAAATCCACGATCTTTTTCTTCTTATCGTGGGTTGGAACTACCACGGCATTAGAGAGGAGGCTTTCCAGCGTCCGGATGCGACCTTCGGTGAAGGCCTGCTCGTTCTTGGCCTCGTCGTACTCAGCGTTATCCACGGTACCACCGGTCTCACTTGCCTTGTGAATACGCACAGCGACCTCGGGGCGTCGGACGTTTCTCAACAAAGCCAGCTCTCCTTGGAGTTGCTCAAGGCCTTCTTGTGTGAGATATGTCTGTTTCTGTGTCATGATGGTGCACCGAATAACTGAAAAGGCTGAGTCGCCGCCAACCCGAGGTGGCATCCCTCTCAGCCTATCCCTATTTTACTCTCGAATCGGGTTATTGTAAATCTCAAATACTATTCTGATTTTTCGATTTTTAAGTCCTGTTCGAAACGGCATAAGCTGGCCGGGCGCATCGAGCACCTCAGGATCCAAAAACCGGCTGTGCCGACTGGGAGGACGGAGGCACTCTCCGGTGTGGTAGAATGGCCGCGCGAGGCCAATGCGTAGCGGCGTACCGGCATGGAGAGGCCGTCATACCGGCGGCGGTTCAGGTTTCTGCAGGCCGAAGTTTTTTTGATTAGGGACGGGCGGCTCCATAATCGGACGGCGCGAAGGATTAGCGGCCCTGTCCATTATGCAAGGTCAAGTACCAGGAGGACTGAAGTATGCAGGCCGAGACGACCGCCTTCCGCGCTAAGGACCCGGGGATACGGGCACTTTTCTCAGAGGAGTCGCGGTTGAAGTCGTGGCTGGACGTCGAAGTGGCGCTGGCGCAAGCCCAGGCCGAACTTGGTGTCATTCCCAAAGATGCGGCAGCCGAGATAACCCGGAAGGCGGACCTCTCCAATATCGACCTGGATGCGGTCCGCGCTGGTCAGGCGCGGACCGAGCACCAACTCGTACCGCTGATCTGGGAACTGGACAGGGTTTGCAACGGAGACGCCGGTGGATACATACACTGGGGGGCGACGACCCAGAACATCACGCAGACCGGCCAGCTCCTCGTCTTGAAGCGGGCCCACAATATCTTCCTGGGGCAGCTAGCGACCCTACTGCGGGCACTGGCGGACCTTGCCGATCGGACCGGGGACGCGCTTCTGCCAGGCCGTACCCACGGTCAGCACGCGGTCCCGGCCACGTTTGGCTTCAAAGTGGCGGTGTGGATCGACGAGCTGTGCCGCCACGTGGAGCGGCTGCGTGGCTGCGAGGAGCGGGTATTCGTCGCCATGCTGGGTGGGGCAGCCGGGACGCTGGCGTCGCTGGGCGAGCTTGGACTGGCCACCCAGGAGAAGATGGGCGAGCGTCTGGGCATGGGAGCGATGGCGGTGCCGGCTCGGACAATCGGCGACCACCAGGCCGAGTACGTGACAATTCTGGGCCTGCTGGCGGCCACGTGCAGTAAGATGGGTAGGGAAGTCTACACACTGATGAAGCAGGAGTTTGGGGAGGTGGAGGAGCCGGTGCCGAAGGGCACGGTGGGCAGCAGCACGATGCCCCAGAAACGGAACCCCAGGCTCTCGCAGGACATCGTGGCCGGGGCGGCCCAGCTGAGAGCACTGGTGCCGTTGGCCCTGGAGGCTGCGCAAACCGAGCACGAGGCGGACCGTACCACGACAGTCATGATGAACCGGGCGGTCTCCAACGGGTGCGAGCTGACGGGGGACATCCTGCAAAGGCTTATCGTGTTGTTCGAAGGGCTCCAGGTTTTCCCCGAGCGGATGCGACGGAACCTGGACCTGTCCGGCGGTCTGATCATGGCGGAGGCCATCATGCTGGAACTGGGCGCACAGATCGGCCGCCAGCGAGCGCATGATGCCGTGTACGACGCCTCCCAGGCGTCGGTAATCGAGGGACGGCCCTTTCGAGAGCTTCTGGCCGAGGAGAAGGAGGTCAGCACCCGGCTGACCGCGGAGCAGATCGAGGCGCTGCTGGACCCGGCCCGCTACTCCGGGCTGTGTCAAAAGCTGGCCGAAACAGGCGCCGAAAGGGCGCGGCGGACGGCGCAAGAGTTAGGTGGGTAGGTACCGGGTTTACCCGAAAACGAGTGCCGAGCCTGCTGTGGGGCCATGTTCCCGTCGATGTCACAGACGGCCGAGTCGCATGTTAAATACCAAGGTGACTTCTTCCCGCCCACCCACCCGCAAGGGATTTTATATCGGGGGGGGTCCCCCAGACCCCCACCAGAGGGGGTGCTCCCCCTCTGGACTCCCCCTTTTCAGGTATTTTAGGATGAGTTCTAGATAAATCGCGCGGAGGCCATGCTTCCGACGCCGACAATAGTCAAGACGGCTGTTGAGCGGGATAAGAGGGTGAGGCGTGCGCTCAACTTGCCCAGCAGCGCTCCCTCCTCCGGGGTGGGCGGCCTGCCCTGAATAGATGCCCCGAGGCGCATCATACGCTTGCCCGTAATGCTGGTGGTTAATCCCGTTCCAAACGCCAGGATGGATACGATGAATCCAATGAGTATGGCTACACCCCAGCCGGTGTCGAAGAAGGTGTCCAGATTTCCCGAGCGCAGTCTGAGGGATAGGACAATGCCGAACGCGATGGTGATGGTGGCGCTAAGAAGCATCACCGGCGTCAAGATGGGCATTAGCGCGCCCATGACGGGCTGCATGATGGTAGGGCCAAGTTTCCTGAGCCGGGGCTCTAGAATCCCGGCGATGAACACGGCGGAGCCAGCTCAGATCACGCCGAAGACGATGTGGAAGAGCCTGAGTACCACAAGCTCGAAGTCCATAACAAAATCCTTTCCGGTTCCCTGGTAGCCGCACTGCTGATGGGTGAAGGCAGCGCCTTCGCGACCAACGGTATCAGGGAGTGTACCACCACAGGCTCGCACAGGCCAATACCGTCACGGGTGAAGCTGTTGAGGGTCAGTCGAGTTACAGGCGCGGCTGTCGGATACCGACGGGACTCGGGCGTGGACAGGGTCAGTAGCGTCGTTTAACCGGCTGATTGGAAGGGGCCAATTAGGTGCCCCATTGAGAACTATTAACCCGGGGAGTTATCGTGTACTATCACCCCGGGCACACCCTATTTGACTTGGGAAAGGTGCTGTCATGGCAATATTTCATGTCTCTATAACGGACGAACAGGCGGCTCTTATCGAGAACTCTCCCCTGTTCTTCGTCGCCTCCGCCGACCCCGAATTGCGCAGTGGGGCGGACGGCGTCGGCCCGGTGAACGTCTCCCCCAGGGGCGGTGTCCCGCTCCACATTCTGGACCGCAACCGTGTGGCGTTCCTCGACTACGCGGGCAGCGGTAACGAGACGGCACGACACTCCGAAGCCGGTGGACCGGTGACCATCATGGTATGCTCGTTTGAAGAAGAGAACGCGGCGATAGTTCGACTCTACGGGAAAGCGCGGGTCACGCCGGTGGAGAACTCACCGATCGCAGACCTGCTGCTCCAAAGTGAGGCCACTGACATCAACCTGCCGACTCGCCAGATAGTGGAAGTCGATGTCGAAAGGACCGCAACTAGCTGTGGTTTCGGCGTACCCGTTATGTCGTTTGTCAGGGACCGAGGGCGCTCGGAAAGAGGTCGGAAGTACAAGGGCTCGTAAAGGGAGTCCGGCTCGTTGAACCCTCACCCTCCTTCGGCAAGCTCTCCGTGGAGTCGGAGTCCGACGCGTTCAATGTAAGTCCGTCGGACAGGACAAGCTTTTTATCCCCCTCGCCTTTAGTTAAAGGAGTGGGGGAAGGGAATATTTACCGGGGGGGCCCATCCAAGAGTTTTAGGATGAGTTCGAGTCGCGAGGGTCGATGGCAAGGAGCCAACAGGAGGGAAAGTCAGCATGACCACCGGTGCGCAGAAGATAGCCGAAACGTTGATCGACGCGGGTGTGGACCATATATTCGGCATCCCCGGCGGCGCAACGGGGGCCATCTACAACGGTTTCCACGACAAACAGGACAAGATGAAGATAATCCTGGCCCGCCACGAGCAGAGTGCGGCCGTGATGGCCGACGCCTATGGAAGGCTGACGGGCAAACCGGCGGTGGTCATGGGACAGGGGGCGTTCATAGGGACCAGCGGCGGTTTCGGCATCATGGAGGCCTACCTGAGCTACTCGCCGATGCTGGTCATCACCGACACCTCGGACAGCGGGTTCTGGCAGCTGGGCAACAATCAGGCGGTGTCCGGCGAGTACGGCACCACAGACTTGCTGACCATTCTCCGATCGATGACGAAGTACACGACCCTTGCTACCACTCCCAACGAGGCTGTCCTGGGAACTCAACTGGCGGTAAAGCACACGACGGCGGGTGCGCCGGGTCCCGCCGCAGTGTTGCTGCGGACCGACGCATCTTTCGGCGAGTTCGACCCCGACGGACAGCCCCAGATCCACGCATCCTCGGGCTACCTGAGCACGGTGGAGGCCGTTTCCCCACCCGGGGTGATCCGCGAGGTGGTGGATGCGCTGGCCGGAGCGGAAGCACCGGTCATAATAGCCGGCAACGGGGTGCATATCGCCGGGGCCCACCAGGAGCTGCGGGAACTGGCGGAGCTCTACGCCATCCCGGTGACGAGCACCTATAAGGGCAAGAGCGCGATTCAGGAGACGCATCCCCTGGCTGTCGGCCCCATGGGCATTTACGGCGTCGAGGTCGCCAACCGAATCGTAAGCGAGGCCGATGTGGTCCTGGTGGTGGGAACGCGGCTGCGCCCCCAGGACACGGCCTCCCACCACCCAAACCTGCTGAATCCCGAGCGGCAGCATATCTTCCAGATAGACGTCGATCCCCGCAACGCAGGCTGGACTGTGCCCGTGGAGATGGGGCTCACCGGTGACGCAAGAGCGGTGTTGACCCAGATCCTGCAGGTGGCGAGGGATACGCCCAGGGTATCCGCCGACAGGGAGAACGAGGTACTGGTCCTGGCGCAACGCAAAGAGGAGCTTCGGTTTTTCGATGACTCGCCGGGCCTCCACTCCGACCAGAGCCCGGTGCTGCCGCAGCGTCTCGTCCGCCTGCTACAGGAAAACGTGGACCCCTCGACTATCATCACCCTGGACGCCGGCAACAACCGGGTCTGGATGTACCACTTCTTCCAGTCGCAGCGTCCCGCCACGTTCCTGAACCCCGGAGGCATCGCGGGCATGGGGTGGGCCGTCCCGGCTGCAGTGGGCGCCAAGGAGGCGGCGCGAGACCGGCCGGTGATGGCGGTGACGGGCGACGGGGGGTTTGTCATGACCTCCAACGCCATCTCGACGGCGGTGCAGTACGACCTACCCGTGGTCATCGTGGTGTTCAACGACGGTGGGCTGGGCATGGTGCGCGAGAACCAGCGACCCAACCTGATAGCGTCGGAGTTCGTGAGCACCAACCATGCCAAGATAGGGGAGGCATACGGCGGCTGGGGGGTGCAGGTGGAGGACCCAAGGGACGTGCCGGCGGCTATACACGACGCCTTCCGCTCAGGCATGCCGGCCGTAGTGGACGTGTTGACGGACCAGTCGGAGCCCTTTGGGCCGTTCCGGGCGGGTTTATCGGAGTTCGCCAGGCGGTAATAAGGTCTGAGGGGATGGCCATGCGGCTGCGTTAAAGCTGGTGGCATCAAGACCGGACACGTGGATTACGGTCTTGACGCGGG
>CAZEDC010000062.1:0-15315 GCA_964510985.1 uncultured Dehalococcoidia bacterium | reverse complement strand
TCCCGGTGATGTGGGTCGAGGCTGATGAGGCCGGGATCAGCCGCCGGCTATGGGCGGGAAGAGGCCGATCTCGTCGCCGTCTTCAAGGGCTCGGTTCGATCTCTGTACTATGCCGTTGACGAAGCACTGCTTGGCCTCGGTCTCCGGAATCCCCAGCGTGACGATCAGTGCCTGCCAGGTTGTGCCTTCTTCCAATTCCAACTCGAACGCCTCCCCGTGGTCCAGTTCGGGCCTGAACTTTCTCAGAGAAGCGTAGAGCTTGACCTGTACCCTCATGGCCTCGTCTCTCACTCTTGTTTCGCGAAGTACCACTTGTACAGGGTCGCCATGTCGCTGGGGAAGACGCCCAGACGGTCGCCAGGCGCGACCGTTCGGGTGGGAGCGGAGAGCTGGCCGTTGAGGAAAATGTTGCTGGTCTCCTCAAGGTCCAAGCCGAGGCGGGTCACTACGTTGGCGATCGTTGAATCCTCGTCAACGTCCACCGATAGGGCACACTCGCCCGCCATGTCCTGGCAGTCTTCGGCCACCCGGCGTAGCTTTCCGTAGAGGTGGACCTCTACGGTTGAGTTGGCACCCATTTACAGTCTCGGTCAGCAGTAGAGCAGGCTGATGTTGGCAGGGAACACGCCGAGGCGGTCGCCGGGTTGTAACGCCTCCTCATCGGCGGCCAATCTGCCATTGTGGAAAATGTTGCTCACCTCGCTGTCGGCGATGCTCAACCGCTGAAGCGCATCGCCGACAGTAGCGCCCGGCTTGATGTCAAGCCATACCACCGATTCCATGTTCACCCTTTGCTGGGAGGCGTATCTTCTCAACGCGCCATAGAGTTGAATCTCGACCTTGCCCGGGTCAGACATCGCTCGGTCCCGTCTCTAGTAGAGGTTATTCCAATGACGAAGGTGGTTTCTTCCCACCCGCCCGCAAGGGTTTTTCTACCTGGGGGTTGCCCCAGGCCCCCGCCAGAGCCCCGACAGGTCGAGGCCCTGGACTCCCCATTCAAGTACTTGGGATGAGCACTAGTAGGCGTGGACCTTGTCCAGCTCCTCGTCGGACACGTCCCAGACTACGTCGTGAGGCGGCAGCTTCTCCAGCTTCATGAACTCGGGCAGCCTGTCGTCGGCCTTGGTGAATCCCGCCGCCGCGTTGAAGCCCCGCTCGACCTTCAGCACGTTGTGACCGTACTCTACGATGCCGTCGGCGTCGTAGCCAGTCCCCAGCATCCCGTTTACCGTATCGATCATTCCCTGGAAACCGTCGGCGTCGTCAAGTATCGCGAAGGCGATGAACAGGCAGTAGCCCGAGGAGTCGACGAAGGCGGTCGTTGCCTGGAAGGCCCGAGATAGCTCGGCCTTGTTCACGGCAAAGGGGTCGGCCGTTCCGCCCACCGACAGGATCTCCGGCGCGATGGTGTAGCCCGACGTGTGGTCGGCGCCCATGGTGCTGGTGGCATAGGTCACGCCGATGCCCTTGACCGCCCGGGGCTCGTACGCCGGCATCGCCTGGCCCTTTACCACGGGTACACGGGTCACTCCAAAAGCCTGGCCGGTGAATGCGGCGCCCTGGCCCAGGATGCGCCCGACAGGGGTGCCTTCGGCCATCTGACGCATCAGATCGAGGGATCCCTTGGCATCGCCGAACTCCAGGAGGCCTCCTTCCATGGCCACCCCGATGGCGACGCCGGCCTCGATGGTGTCCACGCCGATGTCGTTGCAGCAACGGATCAACTCTGCGATAGCATCAATGTCGTCGATGCCGCAGTTAGGTCCCAGGGACCAGTCCGACTCGTACTCCAACACCGAAACATGGGTACTGCCGTCTTCACGCGGGAAGATATTGGAGCACTGGATCACGCAACCCGGATGGCAGGGATGGCCCACCCGGCCTTTGCCCTTGCGCACCTGCGTGATAAGCTCGTTGATCACCTCTCCGCTGACCTTGGAGGCCCCTTCGAACCGCCCGGAACTGAAATTCCGAGTGGGCAGGCCACCAGCCTCGTTCATGACGTTTACCAGGACGGCGGTGCCGTAGGTGGGCAAAGCTTCGCCGGTGACCGCGTGACCGCGCAGGGCGGTGGTCAGGGCGGCTGCGCCGTCTTTGAACAGTTTCGTGCTCTTTGGTTGAACGACGCGGGTGCCCTTATCGTCCACGACGATGGCTTTGAGGCCCCTGGAACCCATCACGGCGCCCAGTCCACCGCGACCCGCGTAGCGACCCGGGCCGTTCTCCATGTCGTTGACGGACACGGCCGCCATCGACATCTTCATCTCGCCGGCCTGGCCGATGCCGATTATTGCCACTTTGCCGTAGCGTTCCCAGAGGATCTCGTCTATCTCGTACATCCCTTTTCCGGCCAGGTCTGGCGCGGGCTGGATCTCGGCCCCGCTCTTGTCCACCTTGAGCAGGTACCACCCATCGTCCTCCGGATGGCCCTCGACGATTATGGCCTTGATTCCCAGGCGGGCGAGCTTTTGGGGGGCCAGGCCACCGACGTTGGCCTCCTTGACGCCGCCGGTAAGAGGGCTTTTGCCGCCGACGGAAAGGCGGCCCGAGGTTGGAGCGGAGGTGCCGGTTACTATGCCGGGGGCAATCACCAACTTGTTGTTAGGTCCTAAGGGATGGCATGTGGGAGGGACCTCGTCCGCCACGATGGTGGAGGTGAGGCCTCTGGCAGCGAGGTTCTCGTACCGCTCGGGTACGTCCTCGAAGGCGGCCTTCTTGGTGGTCATGTTTACACGCAGTATAGAACTCATATCATCGCCTCCCTTAGTAACTTCCGGCCGTAAACACTTCGGTGCTCGTTAAAGGCAAGTAAAACTTGGACGGCGGCGCCAATTCAGTTGTTGAACCGGTGTCTCCAGTCTTGCGTATCGGCAGAGCGACTGGACTGGCTATCAGGACCACGATCGGGACACTACGGCAGGCCTGTCGATGTCAGCCGGATATCGACATCGAACCGGGCGTATGTCTCCGATCAGTACTGCGTGCGGGGCGGCCCTGGTTGGCTCTCGCAGGGTACCACCGCCCGGCCGCTGTCGCAACCCCGTGAGACCCTCAAGTCAAAGGTTCAGTGAGATCCGGCAGTCGGGCCGCTTTCGGCGCTCCGAAGGGCACGCGTTATCTCCTCTCGCCAGGGCTCGTGCTTCTCGGCCCAAGCCCTCACGAGCCCGAAGGAGCCGGCCAGCATCATGTCCCCGCATGGGACGGCGAAATAGGGATCGAGAGTCGAACCCTCCAGTACGTGCCGGAACGGGCCCGTGACCGAAAAGAAGGTCTTGTCCTCTTTGGCCCCCAACGTGACCGCGCCGTGTCCCTGGTCGAGCCACACCTCCTGGCCGTCCAGGTCTCCGTGCACGAGGCGCATGAGATAGCTTTCCAGTTTGTCCCTGGTCAGGAGGTGCGTATGATGCTCGAAGATGCCCTGGATGATGTTCCCGTGCAGGTGCACGGCCAGGGTGTGCTCGTTGCCCAAGTTGACCGAGACCTTGCACCGCTGGGATGCGACACGGTCGTCCTCCAGAGCACCCAGCACGGCGGCCTCTGCGGTGTCCATCAGTAAAAGCGGGAGGTCCGCGTCCATGGACTTTACCACCGCGAGCATCCGTGTCATGTACTCCGGGACCTCGTTGCTCAGGTAGCAGAAAGACGTGACATCCCGTTTGCCCTGGTCGATCTGCCGGCGCAGGTGGTCAAAGCGAAACTTTCGGTCCGAGTAGCCGGGCGGCGAGTCGCCGTGGTCGAACACCGCCACGGCCACCGCGTCCCACTCCGGCGACATCTCGAAGGCCCGCAGGGCCACTCGCACCATTTCCAGGTCCAAATCCCTGAGCACAACTCGGCGGACGTTTCGCATCGACTCGATCTCATCATCGCCGGCCAGCGACACGCCCATGGCCCGGACCATCTCCATGTCGTCGTCGAAGGTCGTGGCCGCCTCTACGGTCGCATGGACGGTCAGGCCGGAACGAATGTGGGCTTGCGTGGCGCCTGTCACCGGCCCACCACCCATGTTCACACCGGTCAACGCAAGTGGCAGGCCCGCCCTTGTGGCCTCCCGAATGCGAGTCGCGGCGATCACCGTGGGCGACGGCATCACCATCTTGATGCTGTTCTCTATCGTATTGGTCGAGTCGAACAGCAAAATGTCCTGGGTGCCCGCTCCTATGTCAAGGGCTAATATCTTCATCCCGGCCCCTCGCCACCTTTGTCATCGGAGGTACTGTTGTTTCCTCTGGGGACGATGCTATAGCGAATCTCCCACCGTTCGTTTTCGTTCAGTATGCCCAGCATCGTCTCCAGCTCCTCCCGGTCCAAGCGCGTCCCGCGAAACGACGATACGTTCAGGCACATCCGGGTCTCCCGGTCCACATCTTCCCCCAACAACGCGCCCTCCAGGTTGGCACGTTCCAGCACCGTGCGATGGAGGTTGGCTCCCACCAGCTTCGCGCCCCGCAGGTCGGCCCCGGAAAGGTCGGCGAATCTGAGGTTGGCCCTGGTGCAGTCGGCCTCTTTGAGGCAGGCATTGCTGAGGTTTACTCCCGCGAGGGGCGCCCTTGCCAGGTCGGCCCCTGACAGATCGACGCCCGACAGGTCTAAACCGCCCTTGGGATCCTGGTCTCGGATGCTCTGGAACTTCCGCCTGTCGGACCGGAGGATTTCGACAAGCTCGCTCTTATCCAAGGCACACCTCCAGAGATGATCGTGATGGATTCGGCAGGGTGATACGCAGCCGAACGCCACTCTCCGTGGCGGCGAGTGTATCCGGCATCCTACCCGTGGTCAAGTGGCGTTGACCGACCGAGCTCTCGGACGCCAAGAAGCGGCCTCCGGGTCCGTCGAGACGAGGCCGATGCTCATTGGCAGGCCAGGCTGCCGGTCAAGGTATCCAATTGGGTTTCGGATTCCTTCGACGTGATATACTCCATCATTCATTCAGACAATCCTCTTTGATCAATAAAGGAGATTTGCGATGGCTACCCCCAAGACCGCACCCAGGACCGCCAATGAGATGGCTGATGCCTGTTCAGTCTTCCTGGGGAGCCTGGAAGAGGACCAGCTGGCAAGGGCCACTTTCCCCTATGAGGCGTTGGAGCGGATCTACTGGTACTACCCGCCTGGGAACCGTCACGGGCTTCCGTTACGGGACATGGATACCCGGCAAAGAGACCTGGCTTTCGCGGTACTGGCCAGCGGATTGGCCGGACCTTCTTACCGTCACGCAAGGCAGATAATCGAACTGGAGACGGTCCTGGACTTTCTGGACAAGGAAGAGGGCAAGACAACCTTTGTGCGGGACCCTGAGCTTTACTACTTCACGGTATTCGGGGAGCCGGGCGGCGATGCGCCATGGGGCTGGCGTGCCGAGGGCCACCACCTCTCGGTCCATTTCAGCGTTTGGGGCGATAAAGTCATCTCCACGACACCCTTCTTCTTCGGCTCCAACCCCGCCGAGGTCCGGAAGGGTCCTCAGGCAGGTCTGCGAATCCTGGGTGCCAGAGAAGACCTGGCCTTCGAGCTGATGGAGAGTTTGGACGCCGGCCAGCATTCCAGGGCGGTTATCTACGATGAGGCGCCTCTGGATATACTCACGTATAATAGCTCCAAGGTCATGCTTCCCCGGGAGGAGGGCCTCCCGGCGTCGCAGATGGCGGCCGGCCAGAAGGAAATGCTGGTGGCGCTGGTGTCGGAGTACGTGTCCCAGGTGCGCACCGATCAGGCTCGAAGCAAGCTGGCGGAGCTTAAGGAGGGTGGGCTCGACCGGCTCCACCTTGCCTGGGGCGGACCCGTCCAGACCGGGAAGGCTCACTACTACCGTATCCACGGCGGCTCATTCGTCGTAGAGTTCGACAACCGGCAGGACGGCGCCAACCACGTGCACTCGGTCTGGCGGGATGTCGAAAACGACTTCGCGCAGGATGTCCTCCGAGAGCACCTGCTGGCATACCACGTCCTTTAAGGGGATATCTTAAAAAGCAATGTTGCTTTTTTCCACTCACATGCCCGGCAGGTTTTTTGGGGGAGTCCCCAGGCCCCCTCCAGGTGGCTAAGCCCCCTTGGAACCCTCGTTTACGAGGAGGTCAACCATGCCAGGCTGTCTCAGAAAGAGAGGTGACTTACACCCACCTGCTCTCAAGGTTTAATTCCCCGGGCACATCCCCATGTTTCCCGAGATTGCTTCGTCATCCGCCTCAGGCGGACTCCTCGCAATGACAATTAGTAAGTGTATTTCAGAGACAGGACACTGGATTGGTCTAAATAACGAAAGCGCCCGTATGGGCGCCTCGTCATTCACCGGGTATCGCACCGGTGCGCGTCTCACGATGTCGTCGGGATCAGACCTCTCGGAACTCGCCCTCGACCGTCCCCTCGGGCGTCTCTTCAGGCGGTTCCTCGCCGCCGGGTCCCTCGGGTCCCTCAGGAGGAGCCTGGCCATCGCCGGGGTCTCCGGTCTGGCTATAGACGAGCTCGCCCACTCTCTGTAGAGCCTCATGTAGCTCCTGCATGGCTGATTGGATCCCGCTGATGTCCTTGGCCTCGATGGCGCTGCGCAGCGCCGTGATCTTGCCCTCAATCTCCGTTTTCAGGTCGTCGGGTATCTTGTCCTCGTTCTCCTTCACCATCTTCTCGGCGGTGTAGGCCGTGTTCTCAGCGGTGTTGACGGTCTGGACCTCCTCCCGCTTGAGCCGGTCCTCCTCAGCGTGCTGCTCCGCCTCCTGTACCATTCTGTCGGTCTCCTCTTTGGAGAGTCCGGAGCTGGCCGTTATGGTGATGCGCTGTTCCTTGCCCGTGCCCTTGTCTCTGGCCGACACGTTGAGGATGCCGTTGGCGTCAATATCGAAGGTGACGTCGACCTGTGGGACGCCCCTGGGGGCGGGAAGGATCCCGTCCAGCATAAACCGGCCGATAGACTTGTTTTCGGCCGCCATGGTCCGCTCACCTTGGACGACGTGAACCTCGACGCTGGACTGGCCGTCCGCCGCCGTGGTGAAGGTCTCGCTCTTGGACGTCGGTATAGTCGTGTTGCGGGGAATCAGTGGAGTAGCAACCCCTCCAAGAGTCTCTATCCCCAGTGTCAGCGGGGTCACGTCCAGCAGCAGGATATCCTGGACCTCTCCCTGGAGCACGCCCGCCTGGATGGCCGCACCGATGGCGACTACTTCGTCCGGGTTAACTCCCTGGTGGGCCTCCTTCCCGAAGAGTTTGACTACCGCCTGCTGGACCGCGGGCATCCTCGTCATTCCCCCGACCAGGATCACCTCGTCGATGTCGCCGGGCGCAACGCCCGCGTCTTTTAGAGCTTGCTGACAGGGGCCAATCGTATTCTGGACCAGGTCGTCCACCAACTGCTCCAGCTTGGACCGGGCCAGGGTCAAGACCAGGTGCTTGGGCCCCGACGAGTCGGCGGTGATGAAGGGAAGGTTGATCTCGGTCTGCATCAGTGTGGACAGTTCGACCTTCGCTCGTTCCGCGGCTTCTCGCAGCCGCTGTAACGCCATACGGTCCGCCTTCAAGTCGATACCTTGCTCACGCATGAACTCCTGGCAGATCCAGTCGATGATTCGCTGGTCGAAGTCATCTCCGCCCAGGTGGGTGTCGCCGTTGGTTGCCTTGACCTCGAACACCCCCTCCCCGATCTGGAGTATGGTGATGTCGAATGTGCCGCCGCCCAGGTCGAAGACCGCAATGGTCTCATCCAACTTGTTATCGAGGCCGTAAGCCAGCGCGGCAGCCGTAGGCTCGTTGATGATCCGCAGCACCTCCAGTCCGGCGACGCGCCCCGCATCCTTGGTGGCATTTCGCTGGCTGTCATTGAAGTAGGCGGGGACGGTTATCACGGCCTCTTTGATGGTCTCCCCGAGCTTGGCCTCGGCGTCCTGTTTCATCTTCTGGAGCACCATGGCGGAAACCTCTGGGGGCGCGAATGCCTTGCCTGCCATGCTCACGTGGGCGTCACCGTTGGAGTGCTCGGTTACCTTGAACGCCACCAGTTTGATGTCCTTTTGGATGGTTTCCTCGCTGAACCGGCGTCCCATAAAGCGTTTCATCGAGAATACGGTATTCTCGGGGTTGGTGACCGCCTGCCGTTTGGCCGTCATCCCGACGTACCTCTCCTCGGTCCTGGGGTTCACGGCTACCACCGACGGGGTAGTGCGGCCACCCTCCGCGTTCTCCACAACACGTGGTTCACCTGCTTCGATGATTGCCATGCATGAGTTGGTGGTTCCCAGGTCGATTCCTAATATTTTTGGCACGATCACGCCTCCTCTTGGGGGGGGTTGGATTCATCATTATTCTGGGGCGCCTTGGACACGGTCACTTGAGCCGCGCGCAGGACTCTGTCGTGAAGTTTGTATCCCTCTCGAATGACTCTTACGACCATTCCTTCCCGGTCGTCGGCAGATTCCTCGTAATAGACTGCCTCGTGTCCCCATGGTTCGAATGGCTGCCCTTCCGCCTCGATCTTCGTCACGCTTTCTGAGACCAGAACGTTCTCCAGGTTCCGCTGTACGAGCCGCAGACCTTCAAGCCAGCTGGGAGCGATGGCCTCCTCGGACGCATGATCGATGGCCCTGCCCAGGTCATCGACCACGGAGAGGATCTTCAGAAGAAGCCGCGAGTTAGCCCCTCGCCTTAACTCATCTCGCTCCTCCTCGGCCCGACGCTTGAAGTTTATCAGGTCGGCCTGAGCCCGCTGAGCCATGGACCGGAACTGGTCCTTCTCTCTGAGCGCCTCCTCAAGCTCCTCACGGAGCGAGGCGCACTCATCGGCCTCGTCCCCTGGGCGCTCATTTTCGTCGGGAGCCTGGTCCTCCGGTTTTGTATCTTTGGCCATATATGGCAGCCTCCGCTAGAGGGGGTTGTTACGCCCTGATATATAGTAGCCCCAACATTTCTTGAACGCTCTCCTCCAGGGCGCTCCTGAGAGCCTTGCCTTCAAGAGAGCTTAACGCGGCCCTCATGCCGAGTAGCTGGTTGAAGAGGTCCAGCGCCAACTGGACGCCGGCGAGATTGAGTCCCAGGTCTCCAACAAGATGCTTGATCAGTCTAAGCCGTGCGATGTCTTCCTCTGAATACAGACGGAGCATCCCGACGGTCCGTGAGGGAGAAAGGAGCCCGATCCGTTCGTATTTCCGCAGGGTCTGGGGATGCATTCGGAGGATACGGGACACGACGCTGATCACGTATACGCCCTGTATCTCCTCTTGAGGTTCAGCGCCCCGGGGTCCGATATTTCTACCTCGCATAGTGCCGGACTGCTCCGTTCACCGTCGGCTGAGTCTCTCTTCGCCTCGCTGGTCTAACCTATCCGTATTGAGCGGCAACTCTTACGAGGTTCAAGTACAAGGGCGACCCCGGCCTCCGTCTCCTCGGCTGGGGAGGCCTGGGTTTCATTTCATCGAATCCAGTCCATAAAAAAGACCAACAGACAATTACCAATACATCTTACACATTGACATGCACCATGTCAATCATTATAATAAGGCAGTTTTAGATACGCTGACATAAAACGCGTACTCGATAGATCGAATCCCCAATCCAAAATGACGCATCAAACGTATTAACACTTGCCTAAAAGCCGAGAGGTGGAGGGACGTTGATGGAGGTGAACAGAGTGCTAAATCTGAAAGAATGCCCGCGTTGCCATGGCGACGTGCACACCAACAGGGACATGTACGGGACCTACAAGGAATGTCTCCAGTGCGGATACATGCTGGATTTGGAGAGGCCAAATGGACTGATCCCGATCTCGGTACCCCGCGCCAAGAAGAAGGTGGCCTAGTCAACCGGGCAATCAACCTGACATAAGGTAGGCCGATAACTCGACGCGGCCCTTTCATCCGAGAGGGCCGCGTCCTTTTCTTTCTATTGGACCGCATTCCATCGTCTGCATAGTCAGGTCAAGTTATCCCAGGCCGTCCCAGAATCGCTCCTCTTCCCAGTAGTCTCCGTTCATGTGGTAGCCGCGGGCTTCCCAGAACCCCGGCTTGTCTTCGGCCAAAAACTCCAGTCCATTGATCCACTTGGCGCTCTTCCATCCGTAGCGCTTCGGCACTACCAGCCGAAGCGGTCCTCCATGCTCGGGGGTGATCGGCTCTCCGTCGTGTTTGTAAGCGAAAAGAACGTCGTCATCAATCGCCACTTCCAACGGCAAGTTTGTAGTGTAGCCCCCGTAACAGTGGGCCAGGATGAACTGTGCATCAGCCTTTGGGGCGATCAGTTTCATCACCTCGGTGAACGCCACTCCCTCCCAGGTATTCTCCAGCCGGCTCCACTGGGTGACGCAGTGAAACGGCGCATTTATCGTGACTTTGGGCAGTCCGGTAAACGCCTCCCAATCCAATGTAAGCTCTTTTTCAACCAGTCCGAATACCTGAAATTGCCAAGTCGCCCTATCGATCTCAGGTGTCGGCCCGAATGTCAGGACTGGAAACTTCTCCGTGACGTACTGGCCGGGTGGGACCTCGAGTCCACTCTGGTCCTGTCGGATGTTCTGCCTGCGCCCCAGCTTTCTCAGCATAGACGGGCCTCCGTGTCATCTTGGATAACCCGGTAGCCGCCCAACTGCGGCCACGGGTAGTGGGCCATTGTACACTAATGTGGTGTCCCCGAAATCCGCAGCTAGTGTCATTGCGACCCCGACTTGTCGGGGGAAGCAATCTGGCTGCGGTGTCCACCCTTCCTCCAGGTTGCTTCGTCGTCCTTCCCAGGAATCCTTCCGCGGAAGGACTCGCAACGACAGTTCGTAAGCGTGTTTCAGAGACGGGTCACCAGGTTCGCCGTTGCCTTCCTGTCGCAGACTGCCGTGTGCTCCGGAGGAGTCCCAAATCTCGTGTAGGTCAGGTCAGAGCGGTCAGCCGCAGGCGGTATCCTCTGGTGGTCCCACCCGGTCAACTGGCTTCTATGAGCTCCAGCCAGTTTCCCTCGGGGTCCTGGAAGTAACAGGCCTTCCGTCCGGGCGCCACCTCGACCGGCGGATTCAAGGCGACCGCTCCCCGGCCAATTATTTCCTGATAGGTTGCCTCAATGTCGTCGACGTCGAATGCCAGGTGGGCCGCACCCAGGGCGTTCCTCTCCTCGGTTGGTCTCTCCGAGCCTGGCGGGTAGACGTACTGGATAAGCTCCAGCAGTCGGCCGTCGCCCGTCCGTAGAAGAGCTATCCTCAGGTGGGCATCATCGTAGCCGACGACCTGGCAGATCGGCCCGCCGTCTCTTTCTACCGTCCTGGACACCTCCATCCCGATCGCGTCACAGCAGAACTCAAGGGCTTTGGCCAGGTCCCTGACGACAAATCCGGTGTGGTTCATCCCTGTTATCACGTGTCTGTACCTCCTTATCGGCGCCATGATAGCAGGGGCGGCGCGTCGTTGGTATTCCCGAATAGTGGGCGCCGGAGAAGTCAGGGCTTTTCGGTGCGGTATCGTTCTGTATAATCACCCGATGAGAAGTCTTCTTCTGGGCCTCCTGACCTCAATGGTGGCCGTCGCGTGCACCGGCATCGAGGATGCGATAACACCTCGGCCGTCGGGGCCCTCGTCGGCGAATTCCGCTACCGGGCCCACGGCTTCGCCGGTCCCCGCACTCTTGCCGGTCACCGCGTCCACTCCCGTGCCGGTTCCCGTGGCACTGCCGCTGGCGCGCACGGATGTCGAGCGGGCGTTCCCCAACCTGTCCTACCCTGGAATGGTAGGCCTGACCTACCCGGACGATGACACCGACCGCCTATTCTTGGTGCTTCAACCCGGGCAAGTCGTTGTGTTTCCCAACCGTGAGGATGTCGATGCCGCCGATGTTTTTCTGGACATCCGTGACCGGGTTAGCGACCGGGGTAAAGAGGAGGGTCTTTTGGGACTCGCTTTCGACCCAGCGTTTCGAAGCAACGGGCACTTCTATGTGTACTACTCCGCCTCCGGTCCACGGCGTTCGGTCCTCTCTCGCTTCTCGGTCAGTGATTCCGATCCCAACACGGCCGATCCGGCCAGCGAGATGATTGTTCTCGAAGTCCCGCAGCCCTATTCGAACCACAACGGCGGCCAGGTCGTCTTCGGCCCGGACGGATACCTGTACGTCGGCCTGGGCGACGGCGGCAACCGGGGTGATCCTCACGGCAACGGCCAGAATCCTTCAACGCTCCTGGGCGCCATACTGCGACTGGACGTCGCCGGTCTGGACTCCACCGGCGGCTACACCGTTCCCTCCGACAACCCGTTCGTGGGTAGGACCGGGGAAGTCCGCAAGGAGATCTGGGCCTATGGACTTCGCAATCCCTGGCGGTTTACGTTCGACAGTCTGAATGGGGACCTATGGACCGCCGACGTCGGGCAGAACAGGCTGGAGGAGGTGGACATCGTCAGACCGGGACTCAATTACGGCTGGAACACCATGGAGGGGTCCCGCTGCTTCCAGCCCTCCCGAGGCTGCGATCAGGAAGGACTCGAGGGTCCGATCGCCGAGTACGGCCGCGAGGACGGCTGCTCTGTGACCGGCGGCTACGTCTATCGCGGTAACAGGCTGCCGGCGTTGTACGGGGCCTACGTCTACGGCGACTTTTGCAGCGGAAAGATCTGGGGACTCAGGTACGACGGCTCACGGGCCACCGAGCGCATGGAGCTTGTCGACTCCGACCTCCAGATATCCTCCTTCGGCGAAGACCGGTCCGGCGAGGTCTTCATCCTGTCCTTCGACGAGAAGATCTACCGCCTGATGCCGCGCTGAGCAATTTCAAGGCAGGGGAGCTGTGGCTTTTTTGACACTGCCCACAACAGATGTCTTTTTACCCGCCCACCCGCCCTCAAGTAGTATTTGGGGGTGCCCCCAAGCCCTTACCAGAGGAGGTTCTACCCCCTCTGGACACCCCCAATTCCGAGGAAGTCAACAAAGTCGGAAGCGGTCTATATTTACTCCCGTCAACTACAGCGCTGATCTAGACCGCTCATGGTGAGCCTTCGTTTCCTTGCAAGCACCGGCCCCGCCCACTTGACACATGAACGGTTCCACGACAGAATTCGCCAATATACCTTTTAGAGTTCCAGTGTCGGTTATCCCGCTCCGGTGAGCCGATCGGAGACGAGGGCCCCAAGGAGGTCACACAATGCCGACGATGCCAGCAGCCCTGGTGACCGACCTCAAGAAGATACGCTGTGACGAGATCCCTATCCCGGAGCCCGAGCCCGGCATGGTTCTCGTCAAGACCGGGCTCTCCTCTATCTGCGGGAGCGACCTGCACATAGCCTATATGGGCTGGAACGTCTACGACCTACCGCTGCCACATGGCTATCCCGGACACGAGGGACTGGGCGAAGTCGTCGATGGCGGCGACTCCGATTTCAAGCCCGGCGAGCTGGTCTTGACGGTGCCCGCCATCTGGGTTTCTAAGACCTTTGCGGGGTATCAGCTTATCGATCCCAAGTACCTCTTGAGGCTGCCTACCGATGTCCCCGAAGCCCACCTCCTGATGGCCCAGCAGTTGGGGACCGTGGTCTTCGGGGGCCGGCGCCTGCCACCTCTTCTCGGCCAGACCGTCGCCGTGGTCGGGCAGGGATCGGTGGGGCTGTTCCACGACTTCATGCTGCGGCGCCTGGGCGCTCATCGTATAATCGGTATCGAGCCGGTCCCCGAGCGCCTGGCGGCCGGCACCGCCATGGGACTCGACGAGGCCATCGATGTCACCGGCCAAAAGGCGACCGATGCCGTGTTGGACCTGACCAATGGGCAGGGAGTGGATGTCGTCATCGAAGCGGTGGGGAGCGTCGATACTCTGAATCAATCGCTAAAACTTGCCCGCCCCATGGGGACGGTGACTGTATTCGGGATTCCTCCCACGATGGACAAGGTTCCGTTCGACTGGGACACTTTTTTCCGCAAACGGCTGGACCTGTATTCGACCTTCGGGGCGCAGGACGAGCCGGGCCTGCCCGCCTTCCAGTTGGCCGTTGATTTCATAACCAAGGGCGAGATCGACATGGAGCCCTTCGTCACGCACCAGTTCCCGATCACGAGAGTGCAAGAGGCCCTCGACCTGGCAGACTCCAGGGAGGACGGCGCTCTCAAGGTCTCCCTGACCTTCTGACCCGAGGTGCGTCCCCCGCACAGAACCGACGCCGACGGAGGAGCCATGCCAGAGCCGCACAAGTTGACTGTTGCCGAGGCCGCCGGACAGATCAATCATAGGCGGCTGTTGCCCGTCGAACTGATGGAGTCGCTGTTGGCCCGCGCCGACGCCCTGGAGCCCGACCTGAAAATCTGGGTTACGCTGGACCCCGAGACGGCCCTCCGGACGGCGCGAGAGCGCGAAGGAGAACTGGAACAAAAAGGTCCCCGCGGGCCCCTTCACGGCATCCCGGTCGGCGTCAAGGACATCTACTACACTGAGGGTGTCAGGACCACCGCCTGCTCGCCCATCTACGCCAATTTTGTCCCTGAGTACGATAGCACCACCGTGGCCCTGCTCAAGAACGCCGGCGCGATTATCATGGGCAAGACGGTGACCACGGAGTTCGCCTGCGGCGACCCACCGCCCACTCGCAATCCCTGGAACGCCGCCCACACGCCGGGCGGGTCCAGCAGCGGCTCGGCGGTCGGTGTCGCAGCCCGAGTTTTTCCGGCCTCCTTGGGGTCCCAGACCGCCGGCTCCGTCCTGCGGCCCGCCTCTTACAACGGAGTAGTCGGCCTGAAACCAACGTTCGGTCGCATCAGTCGGTACGGTGTGATACCCGTGGCTTGGTCCCTGGATACCATGGGTTGCTTTACCCGCACCGTGGAGGATGCAGCGCTGATGTTAAGCGTCCTGGCCGGCCACGATACTCGGGACTTCTCCACCTCTTCGAGACCCGTTCCCGATTACCACGCCGCCATTGGTTCCCAGCAGTCTCCTCCTCGAATCGGGCTCGTTCGCGGGTTTTTCTACGAGCGCTCCGACGACGAGACCCGCTCCCGCACCAATGAGGCGATCCAGAGTCTGGCACGGGCAGGGGCGGACATCGAGGAGGTGACCATCCCCACCGACTTCGAGGCCCTCCTGGCGGCCCATCGTGTCGTCATGACAGTGGAGGCCGCAGCCGTTCACCAGGCCGAGTTCGGCGACCGCCCTGACGACTATTCGCCCAACGTGCGCGGTGTTATCGAAGAGGGCTTGCTGACTCCGGGGGTCACCTACGTTCAAGCCCAGCGCATCCGGCGGAGGTTCCGGCGAGATGTGGAAGAGGCCATCCAGGGTTTCGATATCTTGATTACGCCCACGACGGCGACGCCGGCCCCCAGAGACCTGGGCACCACCGGTGATCCGATTTTCCAGTCGCCCTGGACCACCGGTGGGTTTCC
>CAZEDC010000061.1:0-21748 GCA_964510985.1 uncultured Dehalococcoidia bacterium | reverse complement strand
GGGCTATTCGGGAGTGGCTTGGAAAGGTGGGAGCTAGGACTCTGTATATCGAGCCCGGCTCACCCTAGGAGAACGGATACGTGGAGAGCTTCAACGGAAAGCTCAGGGACGAACTGTTGGACCGGGAGATCTTCTACACATCGCAGGAGGTACAAGTACTGACAGAGAGGTATAGACAGACCTACAACGCCATCAGGCCACACAGCTCACTGGGCTACAGACCGCCGGCACCACAGGCAGTCCTGTCTCCGGACCCCGGCCCAGTGCTTGCGGGACTAACATAACGGGTTTTACAAACATCGGGGGGCAGGTCACTCGCAGACCGGCTCGGTACCTCCGGCCTATGACTCCTGGGAGGAGTCGGCCGTAACGTACTTGGAGGGGCACTTGACGATGACGTTCTGGCTCTCGAAAGTTCCCTCCGGGGTGTAGGTGCCCTCCAGAATAATCTCCGAGTGCTCGTTGAAGAAGAGGTCCGGCACGATGCCGTCGTGCGCCGCCGTCATGGTCCTGGAGCCGTCGGTCAGAGCGAAGCTGGCCAACGTCGAGCCCCCCTCCCGGTGAAAGGAGTCGGGGACCAGCTTGCCGCTGACACGCACCATCCTCCCTTCGGGAGTTGGCCCTTTAGCCTCTAGCTCGCCAACCGTATAGTAGTAGACGGTGGCGCTCTGAAAAGCCATGAAACCGAAGTAGCCCAACGCCCCTATCAGCACGATCAGCCCAACGAAGACCTTGAGCCGGTTGGTCGACAGGTACGTCGCCTCCGGCGGGGCAGGCTCCGAATAGCGCGAAACAGCCTCAGACACTAGAATTCAGCCTCCGGCCAGCTCTTCGTCGTGCTTAGCCGCGGCCTCTCGGTCTTCCAGCGATCGCTTCAGCACCTCTATCTCTCGCTGCATCTCCCTCTGGCGCCTCGACATGATGAAAACGTATGCGAAAAAGGCGGCCCAGGTGATGATGAAGACAGCGAACAGCCAGGGCAACTCCGACTCGCCGTCCAGCTCATCGCTCTGCTGAGGGACTCCCTCTCGCACTTTAGCAGATTCGTCGGCTTGATGGTCCGACGCGCGGACCTCGGCAGCACCTGCGTATGACGCAATCGACGTCACCAGTACCAGCATCAGCAGCAGGCGCCGGACGATGCCGGCTCTAGGAAACAATACGGTGCACCTCATCGAGGGCTGTCTCGGACCTTCTCAGCGAATACCGCTCCATCAGCATCGAAATGTAGAGCGCGGTGAAGGCCACCAGCGAGACCAGCAACGTGGCATAGATCTTGCCGGAGCCCAGTGCGTCGATCTCCTCGGCCAGAGGGCCGGTGTTGAGCTCGGGATGGGCCGTCCTCCACCACACGGTTGCCATGTATATGATTGGCGCGTCGACGGCCCCGATCAGCGCCACGACGGCGCCATATCGGGCACCCTGGGAGCCTCTGGGGGCGTATGCGCGAACCATCAGGTAGGCGACGTATATGAACCACAGGATCAAGGTCGTGGTGAGCTTCGCGTCCCACGTCCACCACCAGCCCAGGTCGCCTTTGCCCCAGATAACGCCTGTGACCAGGATAAGGCTGGCGAAAACGACGCCCAGCTCCGCCGTCGAGTAGGCCAGGTTGTCCCACTTCTCCTTCCCGGTCAGCAGGTACATCAGGCTCGCTATGGCGACGAGCACAATGGACAGCATTCCCAGCCAGCCCAGGGGCACGTGGAAGTAGAAGATCCGCTGGGAGACCCCCAGGTTGAGCTCCGTAGGCACCCAGAAGAAGATGAGGTAGAGCGTTACCCCCATGAGGCCGACGCTCACCGCGAAGACGGCATCTCGGACAAGTCCCTGCCTGCCGTCGTTCGGCTTCTCGGATAGGTCGCTGACCGTCATCTGCGCCATATGTGCAACATATCACAAACGGGATTGAGAAGGCCAGAATAGGTCAGCCCGTGACGGCACCCACCGATGCCGACGACACCAGCTTGGCGTACTTGGACATCACTCCGCTTTCGTATCGGCGCGGCGGGGGCCGCCAGCTTCGCTTTCGGTCCGCCATCTCGGCGTCCGGGACCCTGACGTTCAGCCGTCGGGTCTCGACGTCCATCACGATGACATCGCCTTCGCGAAGCAGGCCTATCGGGCCGCCGACCGCGGCCTCAGGCGCCACGTGGCCGATCATCGGCCCGTAGGTCGCGCCGGAAAACCGCCCGTCGGTCATGAGCGTGACGCTGTCGCCGAGACCCTGGCCCATTATCGCTCCAGTAACGGCGAGCATCTCCTGCATGCCGGGGCCGCCCTTGGGTCCCTCGTACCGGATGACGAGGACGTCGCCCTCATTGATGGCGCCGCTCGTAACGGCCTCGAAAGCCGCCCTCTCCCCGTCGAAGACACGGGCCGGGCCCTCGTGACTCAGGTGCTTGGTCCCGGCCACCTTCATGACCGCTCCCTCGGGAGCCAGATTGCCCTTAAGTATCACCAGGCCGCCCGTTGGGCTTCGCGGCGCCGACGCCGGATATATGACCCGCCGGTCCGGCTCTCCCTCGAAGGCCTCGAGGTTCTCGGCCATGGTCTCGCCGGTGACGGTCATGGCGTCGCCGTGAAGCAGACCCGCTTTCAATAGCTCTTTCATGACGATCGTTACGCCGCCCGCTTTGTCGACGTCCGACATCACGAACTGGCCGCCGGGCCTGAGGTCCGTGAGGTACGGCGTCTGACGGCTCAGCCGGTCGAAGTCGTCGATCTTCAACGAGACCTTTGCCTCGTGGGCTATGGCGAGGAGATGCAGCACCGCGTTGGTGGACCCGCCCATCGCAAGCACGACCATGATGGCGTTCTCGAACGCGTCGCGAGTCATGATGTCGCGGGGCTTGAGATCGCTCTCCAGCAGGCCGTACAGTACTCCGCCGGCGTTTCGGGCTATTGCCTCGTTGCGAGCGTCAACGGCCGGCACCGACGCCGCGCCGGGTATGGACATCCCCATGGCCTCGATGGCCGACGCCATCGTGTTGGCCGTGAACATCCCGGAGCAGGCCCCCTCGCCCGGGCACGCAACCCGCTCCATGGCGATGAGTTCGTCCAGGGAGATCTTGCTCTGCGAGTAGGCGCCGACCGCCTCGTACATGTCCTGGATGTTGATGTCCTTGCCATGGTAGTTACCCGGTAGGATTGCGCCGCCGTAGAAGAACAACGACGGTATGTTGAGCCTGGCCATTGCCATCATGGCGCCCGGCATATTCTTGTCGCAGGCGGCGACGACCACGAGCCCGTCCATGCTCTCGGCGAAGCAGACCGTTTCGATGGAGTCGGCTATCACCTCGCGGCTTACCAGGGAAGCCTTCATGCCCTCGGTACCCATGGAGATGCCGTCACTGACCGTTATGGTCCCGAACATGAAGGGAACGGAGTCGGCGACCCACAAGCCCTCTTTAACCTTCTGGGCGAGCCTGTCCAGATGCACGTTGCAGGGAGTGACGTCGCTGGCCAGGTTCGCGACGCCCACGAAGGGCTTGTCCATGTCCTCGTCGGTCAGCCCGACCGCCCTTAGCATGGACCGGGCGGGAGCGCGATCCGGCCCCTCGCTCATGGCCGCGCTCTTGCGCTTTAGATTCGTTCTGGCTTCCGTTGTCATGGTCGTCCTTCCTGCGTCAAGGATCGGGCGTGTCGGTCTTCAAGAAAGGCTAAATCGAATGGAGTGCAATAGCAAGGCTGCCGGCCATATTTCTGACCGGAGGAAAGATCTAGAGGGTGGGGGCGTCAGCCGGATGCGGGGGGTCCGTGCTTGTTGATGAGAGCGACAACGCGAGCGTCTATGTCGTCCAGCGGCCGGCCCGCATCGCTGTAGGCGATGCCGAGGTGCGTGTCGCGGAGGAGCTTTTCGTACTCCGGTTTTCCCCGCCACTCGGCGTCTAGGTTCTCGTACAGCGCGTCCAGGTGTTGCCTGCGGAACATGTAGCCCTCGGTCCTTTCGTGTATGCGGGGATCGGAGTCGCCCGGGCCCTCTCACGGGCAGCGTCTACTCGTCGGAGGTGCCGACGCCCTCGTCTATGGCCTTCTTGACCCGGGTGGCGAACCCCACGAGTTCCTCCTTGTCGGGCACTCCGTCCTGGCTCAGCCTCTCCTTGAACTGCTCGAAGAGCCAGTCCTCTCTGCGTCCGTGAGGGAACTCGAAGAACTTCCTGTCGAAATGCGGCAGCTCGCCCGGGCCGAAGTGGCCTTTGTCCCTCAGGGAGTATCCCTCCAGGTTCTCCGTGCCCTTGCCCAGCACCTCTCCAGTCTCAACGTAGTGCTCCATAACCGGCCTCATGCCGTACCGCTGGATCGGGCACGTCTTCATGCAGATGGCGCAACCCTCGTAGCGGGCCATCACCGGGCGGCACCGCTCGTAGACCAGCTTGTTCTTCTCAGCGCCGCGCCACCAGACCTTGTCCCTGACCAGGGCTCTCCCAGGGCACCTGTTCACGCATACGTGGCACTTCTGGCAGAAGGCGTGTATACCGTAGTCCAACGGCTCGTCGTATTCGATGGGAGCGTCAGTGGTGATGATCATCAGACGGGCCCGGGAGCCGAAATGGGGTGACAAGAGCTGGCCGTTCGCGCCGAGCTGGCCAAGGCCGGCTGCCACGAACATCGGGATGTAGACGGCGCTGTTGAAGCTGACACCGTGGATTTGTGCATGGTAGCCCATCGACCGGATATAGTCGCCCAGCTTCAGCAACAGGTCCTGCTGGATCTCGGATGTTCCGAAATGGGCATACTCCCCCTCCAGGCTGGGAATCGTCTGGGTCTGGTAGTAGTCCTGCTCCAGCGCCAGGCAGATCGCATGCTCGTACTTGGCCCAACCCTTCATACTGGCGAACGTGTAGTGCCTATCGTACCTGGTGAAACCGACTTCCCCAAAGCCGAGCTCACGGGCCCTGCGACGGATGTCCTGGGTAAGGTCCTTCCCGGGCTCAGGCTGTCCGGTCGGCTCCAGCTCTCCGGACACACGGGCGGCGGCCACCAGCGGCTTCATCCGCTCTTCGTGGCCCTTGAGGTATTCGACCACCTCCCCGGTGTAGACCGTCCAGACCCATTCCCGGTCCGCGGCCTTTTCCAAAGCCTGGCTCTCCAGCGGGTACTCACGGCTGTAGAAGGCCACGTCGGCCTCTATCTCGGGGATGCCGGGGACAGTGGCGAGGTCACCGGCGACGGGGATATCGACGTCGGACTCTCCGTGTTTCCTACCAAGCCTGTTCACGGTGTGGCGTACGGCCTTGGCCATCTGGTCCCTCCAACGATAGGCTACCGGCGGGTATGGCGCGGAGTGTACGCCTTCCCAGTCCGTGAGGCAATCGAACTAGTCCGCATGTTGCGCATGATGTATTAGAACCAATTGTCAGCCGGACCCACTCCCGTGGACCGAGGTTTCGACGGCTGTGACATGATCGTCGTGATGGCGGCTCTGCCTGAGCTGCCTCGCCATAAAGACCAGTCCGCCTATGACGATGATGCTGAGATAGGTGATGGACCTGTCAACCAGTGCCACGGACACCGCGTCGTTGCGTCCGAGCTCGAGCAGGAGCAAGCCGGTCACGCCCGGCTCCACGGCTCCGACCCCTCCGGGAGTCGGCACCGTGCTCAAGATCGCGTGGCCCAGCGCCACGACGGGCACCAGGGCCAGCGGCGTGCTAATGCCCAGTGCCTGGATGACCAGAAAGAGCCTGGCGGTCTCCAGGAACCAGCCTGCCAGGCCGAGCATGAGGATCAACGGTAGCTGCTTGAAGCTGCCCAGCGTTCCCTGCTGGAACCGGTGATAGCCGGACTGCAGCCGTCCGGGTAGAAACCGGGCCAGGCTGGCTCCGAACCGCTTCATCAGCACCAGCAGGGTGGCCAGGCCCGCCGCCACGACAGACGCGGCGATCAGCAGGTACTGCGATGCCGATGAGTCGCTGGTCGTCGAGAGGAGGAACACGCTGACCACCAGCACCACGAGCACGATCGACATGTCCAGTACACGCTCGGCCACCACCGTCCCAAGACTCGCCGGGAAGCTGCTCCTGGAGTCCTCGGCGAACGCGTAGGCCCGGTAGGCGTCTCCCAACCGAAGCCAGGCTATCGAGTTTACGAACCACCCGATGACGATGAGTCCGGACGCGTGCGCGATCGAAGGCAGCCGCCCATCCGGTGGGGAGACGACGCCGGCGTTGCGAGCGAGAATCCTCCACCGTGCGCCTCTGAAAACGAAGCTCAGGTAGTACGCGCCGAAGGCGAGCAGGTACAGCCATGGGTTCATCCCGCGCACAGTCCGCCACGTCTCGCCAAGGTCGAGGCCCAGTCGCCATAGCAGAAGGACGATGATGGCCGCCGCAACGCCGAAGGACAGGAGCGTCAGCGGCGAGAGGAACCGGCGTCTCACTGAGACCTGCGGGGCACCGGAGCGCTGGGAGCGGTGGATCAAGCTAGAGGGGCCTCTTTTTTGGTATTCCAGGCCTTCGTGGGTATGCGTCGGGTGTGGGGCCGCTCTTCCTGAGCACGGCCAACCTCCTGGTCCCTGTGACCTGGGTGCCGGGAACTTCGATCACGTCCTGGACACGGCCTCCCATCAGACCCACGGCGTCCTCGGCCTGTTTCAGTTCGTCATCGAGCCCGTGAGCCTTCTGGGCGACCACCAGCCCCCCCAGGCGGCAGAACGGGAGCGTAAGCTCGGCGAGCACCGCCATGCTGCCCAGCGCTCTCGCGAGTACGAAGTCGAAGGAGCCCCGCAGCTCCGAGTCGTGGGCCAGCGTTTCCGCTCTACCGGTCCGGATGGCCACGCAGAGGCCCAGCTTCTTGACCAGGCGGTCCAGGAATGCCGTCTTCTTGGCGGTGGAATCGACGAGAGTAGCTCTCAGGCTAGGAAAGGCAATCTTCAGGGGCATCCCCGGGAATCCGGCCCCCGTGCCAACGTCGATGAAGCTACCGCGGTCCAGCATATCATCGGTCAGGGCGAGGGATACCGTCAGCGAGTCCAGGAAATGCTTTTCCCGTGCCTCTCTCCAGTCGGTGACCGACGTCAGGTTCACTCGCGCGTTCCACTCCACCAGCTCTCTGTGGTACAGCCTGATCGAGTCAACCTGCTCCGGTCCTAGCTCAACGCCCAGCTCCGATGCCCCGGCGATCAGCTTTTCCACCCGCTCCCCCTAAAACAAACCGCGGGCCGTCCATTGGCCGGTGGGATTATACCATCGGTCCTCCGGGCCGCCAAAGCCAAGCGGGGGCGCTCGACGCCACCAAACCGCGATTGGGTGCCGTGGAGGAAGTCTTGTTGACAGGTGTCGCCGGCTGGGCTAGACTTGCCGCACATAACAGTTGAATGCCACGGGGGAGCTTGGGAAGCCAGGCTGAGAGGTCCCGATGAGTCGGGGCGACCCCGAATACCTGATCTGGGTAATGCCAGCGTAGGGACTTGGTCACACCGCACGAAGGCCGCCCAGACAGGAAGGGGCGGCCTTTTTCGTTGTTGCGCTCCGAGCGCTTCCCGTGGGATTCGGGACCGAAAGGAGACTGACACGATGATCAACAAGATAGCGGTCCTGGGTGGTCTTGCCCTGCTGCTGACGGCGCTGGCGGCATGCGGCGAGGAGGAGGTTCGGGAGCTGATCGTGCTCACCCACGACAGCTTCGACATCAGTGAGGAGGTCATCAAGGAGTTCGAAGACGCCAACGACGCGACGGTCGTGATCCAGAAGGCGGGCGATGCGGGAGAGGTCCTGACCCGCGCAATTCTCGAGAAGGGCAACCCGTCGGGGGACCTGATCTTCGGCATCGACAACACGTTTCTGACCAGGGCCCTGGAAGAGGACATACTGGTCAAGTACGAGTCCCCATTGCTTGAGAAGGTCCCCGCGATGTTCCGGCTGGATGACACCAACCATGTAATGCCAGTCGACTACGGCTACGTCAACCTGAACTACGACAAGGCCTTCCTGGAGGAGAACGAACTGGAGCCGCCGAGCTCGCTGGAAGAGCTTACGGAGGCCGACTGGAAGGGCAGGCTGGTTGTAGAGAACCCGGGCACGTCTTCTCCGGGGCTCGCGTTTCTGATCGCAACCGTGTCTTACTTCGGGGAAGACGACGACTACGACTACCTGGACTTCTGGGCCGACCTGCGTGCCAACGACGTCGCGGTGAAGGACGGTTGGAGCGATGCCTATTACACCGACTTCTCGCAGTACGGCGGAGATCGCCCCCTGGTCGTCAGCTACGCGACGAGCCCGGCGGCTGAGGTGTTCTTCTCCGAGGGCAAGCACGAGGTGCCACCCACGGGCAACGTCCTGGTGGACAAGGCGACCTTCCTGCAGATCGAGGGGATAGCCATCCTCGAAGGCGCCCGGAACGTCAAGCTGGCCCGGAAGTTCATCGACTTCGCCATGGACAAGGGTTTCCAGGAGGACATCCCGGGCCGTATGTTCGTATACGCTGTCAACCGGGATGCCGCGCTGCCCGACTTCTTCAAGTTCTCCGAGGTCCCAACCGAGCCGGCCGACATCGGACCGGAGACCATCGACGAGAAGCGCGACACCTGGATCGACGCGTGGACACAGGTCGTTCTCCGCTGAGTGGTCGTGTCTGATCAACATCCAGGACGTTCGACGGCCGGCGTCCGGGAGTCGGGTGGAGGATGAGCTGGGGTCGGTACCTGCTGGTCCTGCCGGTGGCCTACCTGGGATTGTTCTTCGTCTACCCGCTGGTGGCCATCCTGTCCCGGAGCCTGGGTGACGAGGGAGGCTTCGGCCTGGGGCCCTTCGCCTCCGTGCTGGGCGATTCCTACTACCTGGGGCGGATCTGGTTTACGACCTGGCAGGCCGTGGTCTCGACGCTGCTGAGCCTGGCCGTCGGCCTGCCGGTCGCCTATCTCTTTGCCAGGTTCGAGTTCCCCGGCAAGACGGTTCTCAAGGCGGTCTCGACTGTCCCTTTCGTCATGCCCACCATCGTAGTGGCCATGGGTTTCGTCGCGTTGTTCGGCCCCAGGGGCATACTCAACACCGTCACCATGGACCTCTTCGGGCTCGACGCACCACCGGTCAGGATCTCCAACAGCCTGACGATCATCTTCATGGCCCACGCCTTCTACAACTACGCTATCGTCGTCCGAATCGTCTCCACCCTCTGGGGCAACCTGGACCCCGGGCTGGAGGAAACGGCGAAGGTGCTGGGTGCGGGTCGATGGCGGACCTTTTATCATGTCACGTTGCCTCTGCTGCTGCCCGCCGTGGCGTCCGCAGCCCTGCTGGCCTTCGCGTTCTCGTTTACCAGCTTCGGCGTTGTGCTGGTCCTGGGTGGACCCCAATTCGCGACCCTCGAAGTGGCGATCTATGAGCTCACCGCCAAGTTGTTTCGGCTTCCGCTGGCCGGCGCCCTGGCCGTGGTGCAGCTTGTGTTCACGTACCTGTTCCTGCTGCTGTACGCCAGACTTCAGGAACGCATGTCGGTAAGGGTCGGGCTTCGACCTCGCGAGGACGCTACCCGGAGGACCATGAAGCGGTCGGAGCGGCTGTTCGTCATGGGAATGGTCGTGCTGCTTCTGGCGGTCCTCTCCCCCCTGATCGCGTTGGTGGTGAGGACGCTGTACTCCGGTGATGCCTATACGCCGGGCCACGTCGCAAACCTGTTCTCCAATCAGCGAGGGTCGTTCTTCTACATCTCGCCCCTGCAGGTGATGTGGAACTCGCTGCGGTTCGCCCTGATGACGGTGGCCGTCTCGCTGGTCGTCGGCACGATCGTCGCTTACTTCCTCGCCAGGTCCGGGCGACGGCGGTCCGGTTTCTTCGACGCCTTGTTCATGATGCCTCTGGGCGTGGCGGCAGTAACCCTCGGCTTCGGCTATATCATCACAATGAACCGGGGCGTCCTCGACCTCCGAGGGTCCTGGCTCATCCTGGTGATCGCACACTCGCTGATAGCGTACCCATTCGTCATCCGGAGCCTTCTTCCGGTCCTTCGCGGCATGAACCCGAACCTGCGGGAGGTGGCCGCGGTGCTGGGCGCTTCGCCTCTCGGCGTCTTCCTGCACGTCGACCTCCCGATCGTCGGCCGCGGAATGCTGGTGGGGGCGACCTTTGCCTTCGCGGTGTCGATGGGAGAGTTCGGTGCATCGCTGCTGCTGGTACGACCTGAGAACACCACCATGCCCGTTGCGATCTTCCAGTTCCTGGGCAGGCCGGGCGAGGCCAACCTGGGTCAGGCGCTCGCCATGAGCAGCCTACTGATGGCCGTGGTCGCCGTGGGCTTCATCGCCATCGAGCGGTTCCGCTATCGCGGGGTGGGCGCTTTCTGATGGGAGTCCTTGAGGCTGTCGGGCTGTCCGTATTTTTTGGAGGAGTGAGGGCGGTAGACGATGCCTCGCTGACCGTGGAGGAGGGCGAGCTGGTCTGTCTTCTGGGGCCCAGCGGCTGCGGCAAGACTACCACGCTGCCTGCATTGCGGGCCTTGAACTTCCCGACAATGGAGAGATCCAACTGGGGGACAACGTGTTTTTCTCCCAGGAAAATCGCACCGCTCTCATGCCCGAAGAACGGGGCATCGGTATGGTCTTCCAATCCTACGCAATATGGCCCCATATGAGCGTTTTCGACAACGTGGCCTTCCCCCTCCGATATGGGCAAAGACGCCTTCCACGCTCGGACCTCAGGGCCAGGGTTCGGTGGGCCCTCAACCTGGTCCAGATGGAGGGCCTTGAATCGCGCATGGCCACCCAACTCTCCGGCGGACAACAGCAACGAGTCGCCCTGGCACGCTCCCTCGTTTCCGAGCCCGACCTTATGCTTCTGGACGAGCCCCTCTCCAACCTCGACGCCAAGCTGCGCGAGGAGATGCGCGTCGAGATCCGCCGGATACAGAAATCCCTGGGCCTCACCATGATCTACGTGACCCACGATCAGACCGAGGCTCTATCCATGTCGGACCAGATCGCCCTTGTGCGCAACGGAGAGATCGTTCAGACCGGCTCCCCGAGAGAGATCTACGAGAGACCCAACGACATATTCACCAGTACTTTTATAGGGGTCGCCAATAGATTACCCGGAACCATTATAAAACTCGCAGCGCCCGGTTCCCTGGGAAATGTGCGGGTCAACGGGCGTGAATTGAGCTGCATCATCGGCAAGGAATGTCGGGCAGGCGGCAGCGTTGTCGTCTCCGCCCGGCCCGAAGACGTTCTCGTGATGCCGGCCAATGAAGCTAACAATGATGGATGGACGGGAACCGTTCGGCATCTCACTTATCTGGGAGATAGCCTGACCTGTGAAGTCGAGTCGGAGGGTCTTCTCCTTCGGGCCCGCCTCCACCCGGCCCTCAGGATTGAAGAAGGACAGCCTGTCGTATTCGAGCTGCAGTCGGAAAGATGCGTCGCCTTACCATCAAACGAGGACTCTTAAGATAAGCGTAGTGTCATAATTCGCTGTGGAGGCTCGCTTATATAAAAACCTCGATCAGTAGGGATATATTTTTCAATGATCACAAAATCCTGCTTGCCTTTTCTATAATTGTCCTCACCAGAATCTTCCGGCTGCGCCGATAATTACGTTCAGCAAGCCAAGGACTAGATTGGTCGTGACGATCCAGCGGATCTGATTCAGATACCGTCCAGCCTCCGGTAAGGTCCCTGCGGCCAGGACTGCCTTGAATAGTTTGTACGGGACAAACCAGAGAAACAGGTAGATCAACACCATCAGCCAACCAATTCCCTGCATCACATGCAGATAGATGGGCAAATCGGCAAATCCGCCCCGGTCGGCGAAAATCATCCAGTAACCACTGGCCAGCAGCACCGCAATAGCAATCCACACCCAAGGAAAGAATCGACCGAAGACACAGTCCCAGAGCGATAACCGCAGCGGTGGCTCCAAGACCCCCACCGCAGACCGGAGTATCAGCAGAGCAAAAAACATGCCGCCCACCCAGACCACGGCAGCAAGGATATGCAGGGCAATGGCTATAGACATCGCAACCTCCTTGTGAATCGTTCAACCGAATCTATGAAACAGGAAACTATATATGTGAGCCGGCAACAGGTAAGGCAGGACAGCTAGCTGTAGTATAATAATGATCAGAAGTGCCAGCAATGGCAATGAGAGGAACCCTATCTGGCGCCAATCCATGAGAGAGACAATGACATAGGCCAGCGGCTCGCGAACGTCGGATGGCAACTCGGAGTACTTTTCCCACACCCTGATGAGAAAGAAAAGATTATAAAAAAGCCCAGACAAGCGGCGGCAATCACTGCCCAGGAAAACGGGTCCACCGTCATGGAGGCATGGGATTCCAAGATGAATTTTTTCGTGACGTAATAGATCAGACTGACGAAGGCCGCCGTCATGGAGCCCCAGAGGCATAGAGCAAACTGGGCAACCCCCCGCCGAGCCCAGGTTTCTCTGGCTTCCGACAGGGCATGGTTGACCACCCACTCCGCAGCCTCCTCCCCCTCTCGGATGACCTCTTTTGCATTGTCCCGAACCGCCTGGAGCAGTTTCTGGATAGAGGCCACGATGGCAGACAGGACCATGACATTATCTACGTATCCAAGCCCCGGAATCGCATCCGGGACAGCATCGATAGGGGCCAGAAAGTAGAGCAGGGCGGCGACAAGCATAACCTTGTACCGCGCCGGCAGTTTCGGGTCGGTCATGTATCGGTAGGCTTCACGGGCGAGATTGATCACCGGATTGTCGGTGGCGATCCGGGCAAGTTTCCGGGCGAATCCCTCCCGTACCTTCTCTTCGCTCCCGGAGCGAGCGGCCTCATTGATATATTGTTGTGGAAGAAGGGACGGTTCCGTTTCAAACTTCTTCCGTGGCCGGCGAAATTTCATCCTAATCAAAGACCGTCTGCGAGTAAGGCGCCACATCGATAAATACTTCAATCACGCTGGGGCCGCCGAGAGCCAACCCCCAAGACAGCGCATCATCCAGCTCTCCTTCATTTCGCACAGACCGGCAAGGGACTCCGAAGTAATGGGAAGGCGAATCGGGCGGGTCCCCCAGGTAGACCCCCGAGTAACCGTAACCTTTGCGCTCCTGCTTGACCTTGATCAATCCCAACCAACCGTCGTTCAGGACTATGACCGGCACCGCCAAGCCGAGTCGTTTGGCGGTGGCCAATTCGCCCACGGTCATCTGAAAACAGCCGTCTCCCACGACGCCTACGACGGCCCGATCCGGACGGACAAGTTTCGCGGCGTAAGCTGCGGGCATTCCGAAACCCATCGATGACCAGCCGTTGGTGGCAAGACAAGTTCCGGGGAGATCGGTCCTCCACTGAGTGGCTATCTGGTGCGTGTGGGCACCAACATCGCAAGCAAGAATGGCATCGCTCGGGAGTTCCACTCTAAGAATGTCCAGTACATGGTGCGGCGCTAGTCCCCGGCAATCCGGTCTAAGGGATCGCTCCAGGTTTTCTCGATGTTCAGACCATTCAGATGAGGACCAATGATTCCGCACCTGTGGAATCTTATTCATCGACTCGATGGCAGGGTCCAGATCACCGGCCCAATTAGCAACCAATTCTACCCCGGCGTCCATCTCAGCGGTTTCCGTGCTCACATGAATCACGGGCGTATCGCCTACCCAATCCTCATAATTGATTTCCACGGGGTCGAATCCGATCGCCATGATCAAATCCGCTTCACGGATGAAAGCCTGGACGTCGGAACGCCGCGCCCGACCCAGGACACCGACCCAGTTTGGATGATGCTCCGGTAGATGGCCCTTCGCATGGAGCGTGGAGACAAAGGGGATGTTTTGCTTTTCGATAAAAGCCAAGAGTCGCTCGCCGCCCCGACACCTCGACAGAGTCAAACCGGTGACCACCAGGGGTTTTTTACACCGCTTCAGGCTATCAGCGACAACTTTAGCTACTTCACCGGAAATATCCGGGAGCCTGCTGGATGGTCGCTCTCCCTTGGGACTCTCATTGGTATCCGACAGAGCGACATCGACGGGAAGGTCGAGATGGACGGGACCCGGGGGTTCGGCCCCGGCCAACTGAAGAGCCTGACTCAGCGAGTTGGCCAGCTGGCCGGATCTGAGAGGAAAGGTCGACTTGGTCAACGGTCGAAAAAGGGCGTGATGATCTATTCGCATCTGAGTGCGTCGCTCGATCATAGAGGTGGCTACGTTACAGGTAATGGCAATCAATGGATTTCTATCGAGCCAGGCGCAGCCGACCCCGGTGGCAAGATTGGTCGCCCCCGGTCCCAGGGTGGAGACACAAACACCGGGGATTCCGGTCAACCTGCCAACGGTCGCTGCCATAAAGGCGGCCGAAGACTCACTGGCCGTCAAGACGTATTTGATGGTGCTGGGGCGCAGGGCCTCGATCAAGGGGAGGACGGGATCGCTGGGAAGGCCGAACACCCACCTAACGCCGGCTCCTTCCAGGATTCGAACTAAGAGGTCGATATTTTTCATGCCGCGCTCAGGTCCCGATCCGAACCGCGTCCACGGCGTCCTGGATGGAACGAATAATGGATAAGGCCGTAAGCCGACCGGTTTTCGGATTCTCGCTCGGGTTGTTCTCCACTCTTATCGCAAGGCGGCCGAATTCTCCCTCCACTTCGACGTCATGACAGTTCCGTTGGAGTCCGGGCACGGCAAGGATACGAACCCGCGTCCGGTCCGGTCCCAGGCCGGCAAGGCTCACCGCCGCGGTGACGTTCACGTTGGCGGGAAATCCGCGGCACGCCTCGCGGGCCGTGCCCGAGAAAATCTCGCGCTCCTCTGCCAGCTCGGCTAGCGAAACCCCCCGCTCTACCAGATAAGGCGCACCCTCCAGTCCCACAGGCGGTTTGCGTGTCGTAATGGTCACATGAGACATCTTCCCACCACATGCGGATTTGATGCCGTCCAGGCCAGCGATCGCCCCTGAAGGAATAAAAAGACGTCGTCCTGTCTCCCTAGAACGTCCCATGATCTCCGGATGATCCAGCAGGGCGCCGATGCTGATCACCATCAGTTCTTTCCCTGCATCGAAGGTTTCACGAGCCAACTGCGGAACCACGTTACCGCCAGCCGCTTCGATCAGCAGATCGGAACGATGGATGAGTTCGCCTCTGTCCAAACAGGGCGGCGGATGATCAAGGGTGGAGAGAAATTGACGCGCTGTACTTTTCGTCCGGCTCGTCACTCCGGCGACGTTGATACCCAATAACCCCTGCTCTGCCGCCTTTAAAATCGCGCGACCAATGGCCCCGCAACCAACAATCCCGATCGACTCCATAATTGTCACCCTCAATAGTGATATGTATACCTGCCGCCCTCTCGCCGTCAACAAAGCCGCTGCCATTGAAGTTGTCCATGGACTGCTCCCTGCTCACTCCTAACGGTTTACTGTTAACTGCTCAATATATTTAGAGCCGATAGAGCATCCAGTAGACAATGACCCGGTGACCGATACATATAGTTAAAGAGGCAAGGCCCAGCTCTGCCTGAAAACCGGAATCGAGCCTGCCTGTGCCTTGGCAAACAGGTTGACATAATAGGCCGTTATCAGATACTCATTGCCCTAAATGTGGGATGGTCGGTCAGTATGCCCCGCCAGTAGCCGCATGGGGGCTTCGAAAGTGGTCACCACGGGGCCGGTCGCGGTAATTTTTGATTTCTTGACGGCTATACCTCAAAAGCGAGTTCCTATCATTTTGACTTTCACAGGCGGCCTTTAGTTTGAAAATAGGATGTTTGATTATGGCGCGCTAGGAACTGTTGAGCCAGGACCCAGCCGGGAAGTAAGTTTCCCCGGACTTACGTCCGGGGATCTTCTAAGGTGCAATTAGACCCCCAGTGATTAAAAGGGATGTGAATTGTGTCTCAACTAAAAAGTCAGGTAGCGATGGTTTTCGATATTAACAAGTGCATGGGCTGCCATACGTGTTCCGTGGCCTGCAAAATGCTGTGGACCAATAATAGAGGGATGGACCACCAGTGGTGGATGAAGGTCAATACCATGCCAGGTCGAGGTTCACCAAGGGACTGGGAGAAGATGGGAGGAGGTTACGATGAGCAGGGGAACTTGGTGTTGGGCCGCTCCCCCAGCCTGGAGGAATTCGGCGAGGCATGGGAGTTCAACCATGAAGACGTTTTCTTCCGAAAAGGAAATGAGGTTACCTTTGTTGCCCCCCAGAGCAAACCCACCTGGGGCCCTAACTGGGATGAGGATATCGGGGACGGGGAATACCCGAATAGTTACTTTTCCTATCTGCCCAGGCTTTGCAACCAGTGCACTCGACCTCCTTGCGTAGAGGCCTGTCCCCAGGGGGCACTGGTAAAGAGGAAAGAAGATGGAGTAGTCCTTCTTTCGGGCAAATGCCAGCAAGAGGGATCTTGTAAACAGGAATGCATGAAGGCCTGCCCTTACAAGGTAATCTATCCTAACACTGTCACTGACAAGGCCCAAATGTGCAACTTTTGTATGCCTCGCTTCCAAAGGGAGATAGCAGTGGCCTGCGTTCGCCAGTGTCCAGGGAGAGCTGCCCACATTGACTATTTAGATAACGCTGAGGGCGCAGTAGCTCGTCTGGTAAATGACTGGAAAGTAGCCTTACCCTTGCACCCCGAGTTCAATACCGGCCCCAATGTTTACTATATCCCCCCCGTCTCCGCTCCCCGAATAGACCAGAATGGAGCGTTGGATTTCACCCAGCCTCGGATTCCATTGGAATACCTGCGCCAGCTGTTTGGGCCGGGGATAGATGCGGCCTTGAACACCATAAATCAGGAGATGGTCAAGCAGCGCCGGGGAGAAGAATCGCAATTAATGGAGATACTAATCTCCAAGCGATGGCGAGACCTGCTGGGCCCCTTCCAGGAGGAACCCCGACAGCTTACGGTTAACGGGAACAAAGCTGAAGTAGAATCAGGACAGGGGGTTCCCCCCAGCCAATCCATTCAGGCTGAAAAGACTGGCTCCCCACCCTTCGATCGGGCGGAAAGGGTTACCTGCCTGGGAAATTGCTCCTATCAAAGAGCCTGCTTGATGGATGCTTACGTGAAAGATGAGAAAGTTGTTTGGGTGGAGCAAGCCCCAGAGTACCCCCCCCTCAATGACACTGAGATTCCGGACTGGAATCCCCGGGGTTGTGCTAAAGGCATGGTCTACCCCCACCGCATGAATGATGACAGCATCCGGTTGAAATACCCTTTAAAGCGGGTGGGCGAACGGGGAGGTGGTAAGTGGGAGCAAGTAAGCTGGGATCAGGTTTTTACTGAGATTGCCGATAAGCTTATTGACATATTGATCACTGATGGCCCGGATACCATAATGACGCTGGGCGGCAGTGGTGGCGGTTCCGCAGTAGCTGAGCATGGGCTGAGCTTTTTCGGTCTGCTCAACTTTTTCATAGGAGTCCCCCTGGGCGAACTCACGGCCGATTTGGGCGATGACCACCAGGGAGTGGGCCTGACGATCGGCCAACCCTTTGTAGGTTGCTCGGCGGATAACTGGTATTATGCCGATCTCATCCTAGTATGGGGAGGCAATCCTTCATACACCAATATCAGCAACTATCACTGGATTACTGAGGCCCGCTACAACGGCACCAAGATAGTGGTGGTGTCCCCCGATTACAGTGCCTCTGCCGTCCAGGCCGACCTGTGGGTGCCGGTCAATATTGGTAGTGATACCGCTCTGGCTCTGTCTATAGCCCATGTCATTATTCGCAATAACCTGCACAAAGAGGATTTCGTCCGGGAGCAGACAGACCTGCCTTTCCTGGTCAGGACGGATAACCATCGTTACTTGCGGGAGCAAGATATGAAGCGGGAGGGGAGAGAGGATGCTTTTTATCTATATGACCGGAGGCAACGCAAAGTCGTGGAAGCTCCCCGACACTCCCTGGCCCTGGCTGGCATCGAGCCATCCCTGGAAGGGGAATATGAGATAAATACCTCCAAGGGCAAGGTTAAGGTAAAGCCGCTGTTTGAACTGCTTAAAGAACACCTTAGAGACTATAGCCCCGATAAGGTTTCCCCCATTGTAGGCGTGGCTCCCAATGTCATAGAGGGGCTGGCTAAAGACATAGGCCAGGCCAAAGGCGTAGTCAATGTTAGCACATTCAACTGGGGGAAGTTTTACCATGGCGACCTCATCGAACGGGCCATCATGCTGGTGTTTGCCTTGTGCGGCCACATGGGGAAAAGAGGGGCTACCTATAGCGGCTTCACCGGTATCAGCGTGGATTCCAATATCGGAGGTTTAGAGGTGCGGGGAGACCAGCTATTACGGTCTATGGCTGGATCGGATCCCAACTACGCCAAGTGGAAGGCAGATGGATATACCGACACTATGATTTTGATGGAAAGAGCCAAGCAACCTTACGCCAGAGGGGCAGTGTCCGCTACTTCTCTCTATTACTATTATCATGCCGGGCTGCTGGACTTGAGCCTAAAGAATAATAGCTGGGACCCCTATCTTAAGAGGCCGGTGGCTGATTATCTGAAGGAAGCTCTGGATAAGGGATGGCAGTTCGTTGTTCCCAAACCGGATAAGGAGCCCAGGGCTATTTTTCAAATGGGCGGCAGCTTTTTGCGTCGGGCTCGCAGCACTGACCAGATTATCCAGAACCTGCTGCCCAAGCTTGAACTGCTGGTGCATGTGGACTTTCGCTGGACCAGCTCTGCTCTGTATGCCGATTACGTGCTGCCGGCCTGTGGCTGGTGGGAGAAGACAACTGTTTTGCCCGTGGTGAAACAGGAATGCCCCTTTGACTGGGTGTCTAACAAAGTGGTGGAGCCTTTCTACGAAACCAAGACGGAATGGGAAATCGGTTGTCTGTTCGCCAAGAAAATTCAGGAAAGAGCCAAGCAAAGGGGAATATTGACCTTTGCCGCAGCGGATGGCACGCAGCAGCGCCTGGATAATGTCTATGATCGGGTTACCAATTACGGTGAATACACTGAAGATGACGATGAAGCGGTGGCCCGAGACTTTTATACTAATGCCGAGAATGTGGAGCAAATAGACTGGGAGGAATTCAAAGCTAAGGGGTTGGTGCCTCTGACTGGGGTGGGACTGGGTTCGCGGGGAGTGGGCAATGCCTGCGATGTATCTCCCGGTGAGCCGATGATACCCCTTACCTGGCACACCGACAAGAAGGAACCTTATCCCACCCTGACTCGACGCATGCAGTTTTACATAGACCACGACTGGTATCTGGAGTTGGGCGAGGCCTTACCCGCCCATAAAGAGGACCCCAAAGTGGCAGGTGACTACCCCCTGAGGGTCACCGGCGGCCATGCTCGCTGGAGCATTCACTCTATCCATGTAGATGAACCCATTCTGCTGCGGCTTCAGCGCGGCGAGCCGGTGATATTCATGAACAAGAATGATGTCCAGGTCCGGGGCATACAAGATGGGGATAGAGTGGAAGTATTCAATGATAGAGCCTCCTTCAGGCCAATAGTGGTCGCTTCGGCGGCAGTTAAACCGGGACAAATACTGATCTACCATGCCTGGGAGAATTTTCAGTTCCCTGACTGGAAGCATTTCAAGAGCGTTATGGCCTCCGCTTTGAACCCGGTGGAACTGGCGGGAGGTTACGGCCACATCCGGCCCGGCCCTGGGCTGTTCTACCCTGGTCTAAATGACCGGGAAACCCGGGTGGAAGTTAGAAAGGCACCGAATTAAAGAATCCCCTGAAAATGCTCCGCATTTTCAGGGTAAAGTGATCGATATCGCGGCATCACATCGAGCGAGACTCAGAGGAACGTAGAGATGTCTTCAACTTCTTTCGAGTTCAGCAATCCCAGGGTCGAGCGAATTGTTTCGGGGGAAGGCTCGCTCGCCAAGTTGGCGCATGAAGTGGACCGGGTCGGCGGAACACGGGCGCTGCTGGTAATCTCCCCGTCGGTTGCCAGAACATCCCTATTAGAGAAGATCACGAAAGGGCTCCAGGAAAAGTGTGTCGCTGTCTTTGACAAGGTCATGCCCCATTCTCCCACGGAATCCATTGGGCAAGCCGTTGAACTGGCACGAAGTTCGAAGATCGACGTTCTGATCAGCGCCGGTGGTGGGAGTGCCATCGATACCGGGAAGGGGGTAGCGGCGCTTCTAGCGGAAGGGGGCTCCCTGCCCCGCTTTGCTGTCCGCTTCACTCCCCCCAATAGGAAAGAGGTCCCGGAGATGACGGCGCCGAAGATCCCTCACATCGCGATCCCGACAACGCTGTCAGGAGGGGAGTACAGCTACTCGGTCGGCATTACCGAAGGCGGAGTCAAGCATATCGTCGCTGATCCGAAACTCACGCCGTGCACGGTATTGCTCGATCCAGAAGCAGCCGCCACCGCGCCTGCGAAACTGCTGGCCGCGTCGGGGATGAATTCCCTCGCCCACTGCGTTGAAGGTATTTACTCCACACAGACTCAGCCCATGACCGAAGCGTATTGCCTTTCGGCCGTGAGCTTGCTTGTGCGATTCCTCCCTCGCGCCGTGACGCAACGCGGGAACCTGGAAGCCTTGGGACAAGTTCAGATCGGGGCCTGCCTCTCGGGAATGGGTGTGTACAGTGCCTGGACAGGGATACACCACGCCATTGTCCACGTCGTCGGGGGGCGGTACCGTGTGCCCCATGCACAGATTCATGCGCTGGTATTGCCCTACGCCATGCGTTGGAATCTGGACGTGACCGTCGAGCAGCATGCCCGCATGGCCAGGGCCGCCGGCATCGACGCCGTCAGCGAAGAAGAAGCCGCTCGGTCAATGCCGCAAAAAGTGTTCGAGATGAATCAACAGATGGGATTGCCGCTTAAACTGAGGGAGCTGGGTATCCCGCGCGACGGACTAGAGCAGTTGTCGTTGGACGCCCTTAACGATTACAGCATTCATACCAACCCCAGGCCAGTCCGCTCCCCCGATCAGGTACTCGAAGTGTTGGAGATGGCTTGGTAGTTTTCCCTGCGGGTGGCTTTGTCCTCACTCCTAACTGCTCACTGCTTACTCATTTATAGCTGATAGAGCATCCAATAGACGAGAACGCCCGTGACTGATGCGTATAACCAAAGAGGCAATGTCCAACGGGCAATTCGTCTGTGCTTGTCGAATTTCTCTCCCAGGGCCCTGACCAGCGTAATCAGCACTAGCGGTACATTCGCTACGGCCAGGACCGTATGCGAGATCAGGATCGAGAAGTATAGAGGACGAATCCAACCCTGTCCCTCAAAAGAGACCGAACCAACCTGAAAATGATACACAAGATAAGAGATCAGAAAGAGGACTGAAGTACTGAGAGCACAGAGCATGCAGAGCCTGTGATGCTCCCTTCTCCCCCTCTTGATAAAGAGATAACCTGTAACCAAAAGCAAAACGCTGGCCGAGTTAAGGCCAGCGTTGATAGCCGGAAGAGATGAGGTCGGAATCAAGCGGGCTCGTCAGGCGATATCGGGAACCAGCATGAGAAACAAGAAAACACAAAGAATGAGCGGGGTCAACGGCGATTCCGCCGGCTCAACCATGGAATGCATTGCAACCGCTTCACTCATCTTCCATCCTCCTTGGATACTTCGTCTAGGAAATTATCTACGGGTCTAATTTAACCCTTTTTTCAGCAACCTGCTAGTGCCAAAAGTGTGGTTCTCAAATAGATGCGCAGGGGGCCTACCCCTCAGCAGGAGCCGATAGGCCTCTGCTTCTCTGCCCCCAAGATCTTAATCCCCTAGGTTCACTTTCCTCAAGCAGCTTCAGTGTCGGACGTCTCCTTTGCTTCGGTACTGGCCCCCTGCGCCCTGTGGAACGTTGTCTCGTTTCGAAGGGGGGAAGCTGA
>CAZEDC010000060.1:0-11947 GCA_964510985.1 uncultured Dehalococcoidia bacterium | reverse complement strand
CCGACGGGTCGGGGGACGAAGCAATCTGGAGATGCGGGGAGGGCATCAACAGCCGGAGAACGGTGACAGCGGGCGACTCCAGCGAGCACCGTGGTAAAATGGCCTACCTGGACACATACAGCCTGTCCTGTCCGACATACTTACATTGAATGTGTGGGACTCTCCGAGTCCTGAAATGGAGTAACTTCGGAGTCCTTCCGCGGAAGGACCGACCCCTCGGAGAGCCTGTCGAAGGAGCGGAGGCCCAGAGTTGAAGTTCACCAAGATGCACGGCGCCGGCAACGACTACGTCTACATCGACGCCCGTCGCCAGGACCGTGACTGGCCCGCCCTATCCGTGGCCATGAGCGACCGTCACCGGGGCATCGGCTCCGACGGGATCATCCTGATAATGGACTCCGAGAAGGCCGATTTGCGGATGCGGATGTTCAACGCCGACGGCTCCGAGGGCGAGATGTGCGGCAACGGAATCCGCTGCTTCGCCAAGTACGCCCTGGAAAGGGGGATCGTCCCAGCCGACAGGTCGCCGGTCACCGTGGACACCCTGGCCGGGATTGTGGACATCACTCCCATAAGAGAGCGCGGCCGCATCGTGGCGGCCACCGTGCGCATGGGAGAGCCCAGATTCAGGGCCGAGGAGATACCGGTACTGGCCCCCGGATACGAGACGGTCTTGGACTACCCGCTACAGGTCAACGGACGGGAGTTCAGCATAAGCTGCGTCTCCATGGGCAACCCCCACGCCGTCGCCTTCGTGGACGAGCCCGTTGACGACGTGCCGCTCCACGAGCTGGGCCCCCTGGTCGAGCGCCACCCCATGTTTCCCCAACGGGTCAACTTCGAGATCGTCAACCTGGTGGACTCGGGCAACCTCAAAGCCCGCGTCTGGGAGCGAGGCTCCGGGCTGACCATGGCCTGCGGCTCCGGCGCCTGCGCCATCGCCGTGGCCGCCCGTCTGCACGGCCACATCGGCGACCTGGTAACCATCGCGCTGCCCGGCGGCGACCTGGACGTCACATGGTCCGGAGAGGGACAGGTGATCCTGGAGGGGCCGGCCGAAGAGGTGTTCGAGGGCGACTGGCCCGACTGAGCGGGTAGGGTGGAGCTCGGTCGGAGTTTGCCCAACGTGCCCAACTCTGTATCGGAACATTAAAGACAGGTAATAGGTGTTTTGGTTAGCTTACGCCGGGAGCACCACCAACTGCAAGGACACGCAACGGAGGAAGAATGAGACTGGCCAGCCGCATCGAGAAGGTACCGCCCTACCTGTTCGTGGAGATCAGCCGCAAGATCGCCGAGAAAAAGGCCCAGGGCGTCGAGGTCATCAGTTTCGGCATCGGAGATCCCGACATCCCCACCCCGGACAACGTGATCGAGCGGCTTCGTCAGACGGCGATGGACCCTCCCAACCACCGCTACCCGGAGACCGACGGGCTCCCCGAGTTCCGCCGGGCCACCGCTGATTGGTACCAGCACCGCTTCGGCATCTCCCTGGACGCCGACAAAGAGGTCCTGCCGTTGATAGGGGCCAAGGAGGGCATCGGCCACGCGGCCCTCTGCTTCCTGGACCCGGGCGACGTAGCCCTTGTCCCGGACCCTGGATATCCTGTCTACTCCGTGGGCACCTGGTTCGCGGGAGGCGAGTGCCACTGGATGCCGCTGCTGGAGGAGAACGGCTGGCTGCCGGACCTCGACGCCATCCCCGAGGACGTCGCCCGCAAGGCCAGGGTCATGTGGCTGAGCTACCCCAACAACCCCACCGGCGCGGTGGCCGGGCTGGACTACTTCGAGAAGGTGGTAGCCTTCGCCAGGCGGTATGACATCGCCGTTGTGCACGACGCCTGCTACACCGAGGTCGCTTTCGACGGGTACAGGCCCGTCAGCTTCTTGCAGATGCCGGGCGCCATGGACGTGGGCATGGAGTTTCACTCCCTGTCCAAGAGCTACAACATGACCGGCTGGCGCATCGGCCTGGCCGCCGGCAACAGCGAGTTTATAAACGCCCTGATGGTGGTCAAGTCCAACCTGGACTCGGGCATTCCACAGGCCATCCAGCACATGGGTATCGAGGCCCTGAACAGCCCCCAGGAGTGGATCGACCAGCGGAACGCGGTCTACCAGCGACGTCGCGACCGGGTGATAGACACGCTCCGGCGTATCGGGCTGCACGTGGACCCGCCCAAGGCCAGTCTGTACGTCTGGGCCCGGGTCCCCGAGGGCTACACGTCGGCCCAGTTCACGACCCTCATCCTGGAGGAGCACGGCATTGTCGTGACGCCGGGGTCCGGGTACGGTCCCAGCGGCGAGGGGTACGTGAGGCTGTCGCTGACCATCGCCGACGAAGACCTGGAAAAGGGCCTGGACCGCCTGGCGTCGTGGAGGATTCCAACCGCGTGACGGACGTGTTTGAGAAAGAGGAGAGAAAATCCCTAAGAAAATGATCTCCACCGCCCGCAGGTTAGAGCGCGTTTTCCTGGTGGGCATCGAACTCAAGGGCCGTTCCAATCTGTGGCGATCGGAAGACTCGCTTGAAGAGCTGGCCGAGCTGGCCCGCAGCGCCGACGCCTTCGTGGTGGGGTCCATGGTCCAGCGCCTCGAGCGGCCCACCAACGTCTACCTCGGCAAAGGGAAGCTGGAGGAGTTGAGACAACTGGCCGCACGGCACCGGGCCGCCACGGTCATCTGCGACGATGAGCTGACGCCCACTCAGCAACGCAACCTGGAGAACGCGCTGCCGGGTTTGAAGGTGGTGGACCGCACCGCGCTGATTCTGGACGTGTTCGCCCGCCGCGCACAGACCCGGGAGGGGCGTCTCCAGGTCGAGCTGGCCCAAAACGAGTACCTGCTGCCGCGCCTGGCGGGCCAGTGGTCCCACCTGGAGCGGCTGGGCGGCGGCATCGGCACCAGGGGCCCCGGCGAAACCCAGATCGAGACCGACCGCCGCCTGGTCCGCAATCGAGTCCTTAGACTGAAAAAGGCCCTGGACGACGTGCGCCGGCACCGCGGCCTGTACTGGGCCCGCCGCAGAGAGCAAGGGGTCCCGGTGGCGTCCCTGGTCGGCTACACCAACGCCGGCAAGAGCACGCTCCTCAATGCCCTCACCAATGCAGGGGTAACCGCCGAGAACAAGCTGTTCTCCACACTGGACCCGGTGACGCGGAAGGTCGTCCTGCCATCGCGCCGCGAGCTGCTCCTGACCGACACCGTAGGTTTCATTCAGAACCTGCCGCCCACCGTGATAGCGGCCTTCAGGGCCACCCTGGAAGAGGTCCGGGAATCGGCCCTGGTCGTACACATTGTGGATATCACGCACCACAACGCATCGGAGCAGGCGCAGGTGGTCGACGAGGTGCTTGATCAGTTGGGCCTCTCTGACAAGCCTCGGATAATGGTTCTCAACAAGATCGACCTTCTGGAGTCGGCCAAACAGGACTCACCGGAAGGCGTCATCCAGGGTCTCCAGGCCGAACGGCGGCGGGTGGTATACACATCTGCCCTAAAAGGAGTGGGATTAGAACGGCTCCTACTGGAGATCGATACGCTCCTCACCGATATTTTCCCTTCCGATACCGGTGTGGACTCTGTGGCTGGTCCGCCCGCATACCGTTAAACTACCCGCGTAGGGCCTCGCAAACCCGGAATGCAGTCCTTGACGCCCGCTCAACCGGAAAAAACGCTCTCCGTGCCGGTCCTTGAAGGATATTGCATGCTCCGATCTAAGCATTTACCACACCATGTCATCCTGAGCCCTTCGGCTTCGCTCAGGATAAACTCCGCGAAGGGCCTTGGGGGAGAGGGTTCACTGTCCGGACGGGGTAGGGCACAGTTCTGATGATTATCCGAGCGGTCAGGGGGGTGAGTAAACCAGGGGTTTATTGTTCGCACTATAATAGTTATGTTAAGTTGCAGTATGGACGATTTCCGCTACTTTACATAACATATAGAACGCCGAAACCACTCCCAGCCGGCTACAGGCTCGGGTCTATGATGTAACCTCGATCACCCCGGCCTGGTGTAACTCTCGCAGCAAGGCCAGGCCGGCATGCTCCGGGCTGTCTCTGTCAAACACGACCGTGGGCAGAGAGCCTGTGTCGTAAGCCGGCTCGAAGCCCCTCTCTCTCAAGATGACTATCCGGTCGCCGTACAAGACCGAGGAAGCCCCCAACAGGAACATTATCCTATCCATCGGTGTTGTCGCGCCGCTTTCGTCGTCCTCGGGTGCGGCGAACACCAGCACCGCAGCCATACACTCTCTCATCTCGCGGGCGACCTCGGCCGGTACCGGTCGAAGGTCCACATCTGGCTCCAGCACCGTCCCGTACGGAATGTTGAACTCCTCAAGGACGGCCGAGACGATCCCGACACTCTCAGCGCTGCCGTCGTGGCCAATGAATATTTTCCCACCCTGCACGGTGTCGTGGCCGGAAGTTGCCGCCGTCGGCGGTGCTGGACCCGCCGTTGCGTCCCCGTCGCGCTCTGGGTGCCCGGCGTACGGGGCCGGCGGCCCTTGCAGGTCAACCTGGAGAGCCCCTTGGACGCTCCGTAGGATACCGGTGAAGAGGCCATTGGCCTTGACGATACCCAGGCACTCGCCGGCCAGATCGGGGTGAATCCCCAACTCACGCTGGAGCATGTTCTGGGCATAGGTATCCTCGGGCAGCCGCTTGCCGTCGAGCAAACGATAGAATTGGGCGAAGAGGTCCGGCTGTAGCGCGGCGTCAACCAGGGCCTGTCGCAGCTCATCGTCTCCCTTGGGAGCGACGATGGCCTCGCCTCGCTGTGCAAGACCGATGCGAGGATCGTTGTAGCCGCCCTGTGTGAGACCATACTTGGCCGAGGAGTTCAGCCGCATCGTAAACCCGCTGCTGGCCGGAGTGGTGCCCATGGCCCGGGCCAGCAGCTCGCGGTCGAACTCCAGGCCGGCGTTAGCTTCTTGGATCGTCGAAGCAATCGTTAATGCCTCCTCCAACGTATGAATGGGATAGGGGCGGACGATTCGCGTCCGTTTCCTGCCGGAGGAGGTCTGTGCCGAGTCGGTGCTCTGTGTGGATTCCATATCTCTGCCTGCCCTGATGCCATGCTAGCCCCGGCCCGTGTGGGAGTCAACAAGTTTTTCAGCCCTTTTCAGGAAATCTGAATAAGATTCAGCCGGAAGGTGGCCTAAACGTCTAATCCCGTGTCGCTCCGTACTCACTCTCTAAATACCGGGGTGCATCTTCGCCAATCAAAATTTTCTGAATAATGTGTGCCCGGAAAAGTTTTCGAATGAGTCCGAAACCGGGGAAATACGATGCATCTGCTGGTACGTAGATAGGACCGCTCCCCTGCCCCGCCGGCCACTGGTACCGCTCGCCGGTCCATCATGGCCACAACCACATGCAGGATTGACGTGTTTACAAGCTCGTCCGGGACTTATTTGAAGGCGTGTTAGAATAATTGAAATTGATTCCGGGGGGATGGGTGAAGACTTTGGCATACAGATTAAAGACGATACTCACGATATTGACATTGGTTGTCCTTGCCGCCTTCTTGCTGGCGGCGTGCACCGACGAAAAGGACGACCCCGCGCCTACGGCAAGCCCAGCTCCTCCGACGGATGCCTCCGGCGCCGAGGCCTTCGAGGTCGTGCCGCTGGACGAGCCTCTGGAAGCCCCATCCGAGGTCCCCGAGGAGCTGGAGATCATTTGGGAGGTCTGGGCGCTCCTGACACGGGACCACGTTGACCGCTCCTCCTTCGACGCCGAGGAGTTCACCGAGGCCGCTATCAGGGGTATGCTGGCCGCCCTGGACGACGCCCACACCCACTACGTCCGGCCCGATGCGTTCGGCATTGAGAGTTCGGACCTCCAGGGCGAGTTTGAAGGGATCGGGGCCAACGTCTCCATGCGGGCGGACGGCAAGCTGATAATCGTCGCGCCCATCGAGGGAGGCCCCGCTGAGGCCGCGGGCATCAGGTCCGGCGACATCATCCTGGAGGTGGATGGTGAGAGCCTGGATGAACTCAGCCTGCTGGCCGCCGTCTCACGGATTCGCGGGCCCAGAGGCAGCAAGGTGACGTTGCTGGTCAAGCACCTGGGCGACCTGGACCCGGTGGAGATCGTGGTCACCAGAGACACCATCCCATTGCACAGCGTGCTGCTTCGGAGCGAGCCGGGCGCGCGGATCGCCCACATACGGCTCACCAGCTTCTATGCGGACTCGGCCGACAAGCTGGCCGACGCTATCCAGCAGGTCATGGCCGACGGGGCCGAGGGGCTGATTCTCGACGTACGTGATAACCCCGGCGGACTCCTTAGTTCGGTGGTCGATATCACCAACCTGTTCCTGGATGCCGACGACTTCGACAATGATGACGCGCTGATCCTTTACGAGGTGAACGGCGAGGGCCAGCGCACCAACTGGAAGGTCCGCCGCGGCGGTTTGGCCGCCGACATACCTCTTGTGGTCCTGACCAACGGAGGAAGCGCCAGCGCCAGCGAGATCCTGGTAGGAGCGCTACAGGACCACAATCGCGCCACTGCAGTGGGCGCCACAACCTTCGGCAAGGGCACCGTCAACATCATGAGGCAGCTGAGCAACGGTGGAGGCCTGGTAGTCACCTTCGCCAGGTGGTTCACCCCTCTGGGAAGGCCCATACAGGACGAAGGGCTGACACCCGACGTCGAGGTAGACTCCACGGACCGCCAGGCGGCCGAGACGCAACAGCTAGAGAGGGCCATGGAGATACTGGAGTCCGTGATCGGCTCCAAGGGCTCGGAAAACACTCGCTCATGACCCAGGGCAGGACGATCGCGGTCAACCGCAAGGCGCGGTTCAACTACGAGATCCTGGAGCAGATCGAGGCCGGACTCGTCCTGACAGGGTCCGAGATCAAGGCCATCCGGGCCGGCCGGGTGAGCCTCCAACAGGCCTACGCCAGGCCTGAAGGAGGCGAACTGTGGCTCGTTGACGCCCACATCGCCTCCTACTCGGCCGGATCTGCCACTGTTCACGACCCCACACGGTCGAGAAAGCTGCTATTACACAAAGATGAGATCATCCGCCTGACGAAACAGGTAGCGGAGAGAGGGCTCACCCTTGTGCCGCTTCGCCTCTACCTGAAGCGTCACGTTGCCAAGCTGGAACTCGGAGTGGCGCGGGGGCGCAGACAGTACGACAAGCGCCAAGTCATTATTGAGAGAGAGCGCGAGCGCGAGGCCAGGGCGGCCATGGGCAGGCGCTAATCGGCAGGACCTGCCGGCATTCCTTCGCTCGCCCCGTCCGACACACTCACATTGAAAGTATCCCGATTCGCCATTGGTATGGATCTCGCCCCAACCCCGACTTGTCGGGGCAAGGGATCCCGGCTTTGCGGGACTATCTCTCAGGGGGCTTATCGAAGGGTTTCCGGCTTCTCGACCATCCTCTGAGTCCGGACACTACTGTTGAGGGTGTGATCCCGAGGATGAAAAAAGACGGCGCTGGTTTTTTTGTGGGGAGGAAGTTACAATCGGTGCCGGTAGTTAGAATCGGCTCCGTGGACTCAGCGCCGCCCTTCATGGGCTGCGAATCTTTTTTACTTATCTAAGAAATGTCTGACCATATACGGCGGCCCTATTTCTGACATAGTGGCCGCTTACCAGCGGGTAAATTCACTACCCGACCCTCTTCACCTCGAGGGTTTCACCAGGCGCCAGCGCAACCCTTCGGACATCGATTCTCAGCTTGAGCAACCAGTAACCTAAGGTGGCCTTGCTGACCCCTAGCTCCTCTGCGGTGGCGGTCAAGCCCTGATCGGTGACCATCGTCGGCAGCATTTTTTCTAGCGGCTGGTGGAAGCGATCTTCAACAGCCGCCATCTTTTTGGTCTTCCGCGACATCTCTGCCTCCTGTGATGTTCGAAGTGCAAATATCCTATCTTCGACGCGCCTGAGTGTCAATGGTTTTTCAGCCCTTTTCTAAAACAATTCCAACTTATTCTATCCATTTCAGACTTGTGTTTGCCAAGGTGTTCCGGGTATATCTTCTAGCCAATCTAGCTTGATATGGTTATATTTCTTATCGGCCTTCCCTACCCTATTCCCTCCGACAACAGATGGTATCGTGGGAAGGGATCGTGAGGGAGCCCGTTGGCCCCAAAGCACCTTAGCCGGACCAGCTATAGAACAACTGGACAGTGAAGCTGTGCCCGGTTTAACATGAGGGTCAGGAGGGGCGCGTAACGTGATAACCAAGTTGGTCAGGCAGGTCCGCCGAAACCACGGGCTGGAGCATGCCGCCGTAGCGGTGCTAATGGAGCGCGGTGTGCGTCCCCCTATGGGAGGTTACTCATTCCCGGGCGGGTTCTTCGTCCTGTCCAAGGCATCCACTGAGATCGTGAGTGAAGCGGCTCACGAGGCCCTGGAACGGTTGCGTGCGGAGGAACCGGAGTTGGCCGTGTCGCCGTTCTGTGGAACAAACCTGGCCACGGGCGCACTGCTTGCCGCGGCTCTTTCGGCCCTGGTCCTGGGCCGCAAAGAGGGGCGCCTGCGACGCATACCCACGGCGGCCGGCGCCATACTGGGTGCCATGCTGGTGAGCCGACCCCTGGGTAACGCTTTACAGCGACACTACACCACCCTGGCCGATGTATCCGGCCTGGAGATCACGGGTGTAAAGAACCTCCTAGGCAGCTTAACCGGCCGTTTCACGGTCCACAAGGTCCGGACCAGGTCGTCAGAGCCTGACCTATTGATTCCTTGACCGGGCTTCCACGCCTTGTTACACTTTTGTGGAGACCGATCCTGGTCAAGCCGTCCCTGTAGCTCAGGTGGATAGAGCAGCTGCCTTCTAAGCAGCGGGTCGCGGGTTCGAGTCCTGCCAGGGACGCCATCACAATATAACCATATATTTATATGGTTCTCGCGCATCAATCCCGACCACACGGCCTCGGCCAAACCGCCCACTCGATTTCACCTGCGTGGACCGCAGCACCCGGAGATCTTGACAGCTCGGCTTCGAGTGCTAAAACAAGTACTTCGAACCTAACCCCCTGAATCCCAACCACTACCCTACTGCCTGCCATGCCCTAGATCGGGCGCCAGGCCCGGAGATAGCCCAGATGACACGCAGTTTCTCGGATGAGCTACGCAGCGAGGCCGCACCGATCTGGGACAAAATATTCGCCCACCCTTTTCTACGCGAGATCCAGTCGGGAACGCTGCCCTTGGACAAGTTCCGTTACTACGTCGTCCAGGACTTCCACTACCTTGAAGGATTTGGCCGGACCGTCGCTATTGCACTCTCCAAGGCACCGGATACCGGGACCATCCGTAAGCTGCTGCGCCGGATGACCACCCCGGTGGAGCGCCCCCTACACTCACAGATGTTCGAGCTTCTGGAGATTGATGAGGCCGCGGTGACCGAGGCGACGCCCTCCCCTACCAACCTGGCCTACATCAACCATATGCTGACCGCCGCTCGCCTCGGAGGCGTCGGGGACGCGGCCGCCGCTCTGCTCCCCTGTGCATGGACCTATCACGAACTGGGGACCCGGCTCCAAGCGGTAGACCATCCAGTGTTTAGCCGGTGGGTCAACGCTTACTCCGGAGGGCTCTTGGAAGAGAGTACCGCCGCTTGGCGAGGACTGGTGGACCGGTCCGGCGCCGAGGGTGGGCCCTACCAGAGGGAATCCATGCGGCGGACCTTCCTGACCAGCTCCCGATACGAGTTCCTCTTCTGGACGATGGCTTACAACCAGGAACGCTGGCTTTTTACGTAAAGCAAGTCTTGCTGCACCTCTGCGATGGTTTTGGCGGGCATTACCTCTACCCTGCGAAGCGTGGGGCGGGGTTCTACCTCAATCAGTTACGGGTTAAACCAAGGCAGTTCTTGTTTTAATTATGGAAGGTTGTTCGCGGTACGATCTGCGAACAGGGCGTTGGAGGTAGCCAGGGACATCATAAAGGAACGTAATTTCCACGCATCGTTGCAGGTTTTACTTTTAAATCCGGGTCCCAGCCTGTAAAGTATGGGGGCCCCTTGCCCAGGCCGGGGCGGCACCAATGTTGCCTCGGTTAGGCATAACCCTGTTGAATAACTACAGAAAAATATGTGGCTTGGGTCAGGCAGAACCCTGTTATCAAACCACAGTAAAAAGAGATGGCGATGAGCCCCAGGATGTACGCTGGAAAAGTGGATGCCCCAGACTTTCCCGAGGGCATAGACTGGCTAAACACCCAGGTCCCCTTGAGCCTCAAAGACCTGCGGGGCAAGCTGGTGGTCCTCGATTTCTGGACCTATTGCTGAATCAATTGCATGCACATATTTCCGCAGTTGCGGAAACTAGAGCAGAAATACTCCCGAGAGCTGGCGGTCGTCGGCGTCCACTCGGCCAAGTTCCCCGCTGAACAGGACACCGTCAACCTGCGCAAGGCGGTGCTGCGTTACGAGATCGAGCACCCAGTGGTCAACGACCGGGACTTCCAGGTCTGGGAGCGGTACGCCGTCAGGGCGTGGCCCACGCTGATGTTCATCGATCCGGAGGGCAAAGTCATCGGCAAGCACGAAGGCGAGATCGCTTTGGACTCCTTCGACAGCCTGATAGGCGAGATGGTGTCCCAGTTCGACACCAAGGGCCTCATAGACCGGAGGCCGCTGGAGTTCAGGCTGGAGAGAGACAAGGAACGGGAGCGCCCGCTCTCCTTCCCAGGCAAGGTCCTGGCAGATGCCGCCTCGGGCCGGCTTTTTGTCGCGGACTCCAACCACAACCGTATCCTGGTCGCCTCCCTGGACGGAGATTTGATAGACATCGTTGGGTCCGGCGAGCCGGGATTGGATGACGGCAGCTTCGACAGGGCCACGGTCAAAGACCCTCAGGGCATGGTCCTGGACGGCGATGCACTCTACGTGGCGGACACCAAGAACCATGCCATCAGGTGCGTGGATCTTGCCGGCAAGACCGTGAAGACGATAGCGGGCACCGGCCGGCAGGCGGCCATGTTCCATGCCGGCGGCGACGGACCGTCCACGACCCTCGCCTCGCCATGGGACCTGGCACTGTACGCCGAAAAGCTCTACAGCGCTCTGGCCGGGTTCCACCAGCTAGGGCGGCTGGACCTGTAATGCGGCGGTGTCCAGCCGCACGCCGGCAGCGGCCGAGAGCGAATCGAAGACGGGCCGTTGGACAAGGCGGCGTTGGCCCAGCCCAGCGGCATCGCCACCGACGGCGCCCAGCTCTACTTCACCGACAGCGAGACCAGCGCCGTCCGGACCGCCGGCCTCGACAGCGCCGGCCAGGGAGTGGCCACAATCGTGGGGCTGCACCTTTTCACGTTCGGCGACGTGGACGGGACCGGAGACGAGGTCCGGCTCCAACACCCGCTGGGGATCGAAATCCACGACGGCGCCCTGCTGGTGGCCGATACCTACAACAACAAGATCAAGCGCATAGATCCGGCGACCAGAGAGGCCGCAACCCTGCTAAGCTCCGGCCGGCCCGGCCACCAGGACGGACCGGCCGACACGGCCCGGTTCCACGAGCCCGGCGGGGTCAGCGCCGCCGACGGCAGGCTCTATGTCGCCGACACCAACAACCATGCCATCCGCGTGGCCGACATGCGCACTCTGGAGGTCACCACCCTGGAGATCAAGGGGCTCACCTGATGGTCATAAAAAGAACGATTGGCCTGCCGCCTGCTGTCATCCTGAGGAGCCCCGACCCATCGGGGCAACGAAGGATCTGGGGTGGTGCCTACACTTGTCACGTTCGTTGCGCCCAACCACCCCAGATTCTTCACTCCGTTCAGAATGACTTGATGACGAGTGGTCGACCTATCCAGATAGTAACCACGACGCCAGCCTAAAGTCCCATGGAACACTTCCAGTATCCCTATCTATCACTACAGAAAAAATGCCGAACCGACTGATAGACGAGACAAGCCCATACCTGCTCCAGCATGCCGAGAACCCGGTGGACTGGTATCCCTGG
>CAZEDC010000059.1:0-28487 GCA_964510985.1 uncultured Dehalococcoidia bacterium | reverse complement strand
ATCCTTAGGATTCTACCAGTCCACGAAGAAGGTGAATCAGGGCCACAGTATCCGCCATTTCGAGCAGAGTCGAGAAATCCAAGACTTACGGCTTAAGGCCCCTTGGCTTTTCCGACATAAGTTTCGTCCCGCAAAACCGGGATTCCGATGCGTCGGGACACTCGGTGTGACAGTCAGGTATCTCGGGATCATTGACGTCACGGTCATCGGTGTCTACACTGCATCCTACCGGGCAGTGAGCACAGGCGCGAGAGCACAGCGAGGGACCCCGACATGCGGATAGCAATCGGCGCAGACCACGGCGGATACGCCCTGAAGGCCCAGCTTGCCACCTTTCTGGAGGAGTTGGGCCATGAGGTCCTGGATGTCGGCGCACACGCCATGGACTCCTCCGACGACTACCCGGACTTCGCCAAGGCGGTGGCGGAGGGCGTGGCCTCGCAGAAGGCCCAGCGGGGCATCATGGTCTGTGGCAGCGGCGTGGGAGCCTCGGTGGCCGCCAACAAGGTGCGCGGCGTCAGGGCCAGCGTGTGCCACGACACGTACTCGGCCCACCAGGGTGTGGAGCACGACGACATGAACGTGCTGTGCCTGGGTGACCGCATCGTGGGGGTTGAGCTGGCCAAAGAGCTGGTCCGGTCCTTCGTATCGGCTCGGTTCACCGGCGAGGAGCGGCACCGGCGCCGGTTGGGCAAGGTGATGGACATGGAGTCCGACTTCGGGTAGTCGGGCTACCGGTTCAGCTCTTCGAATATCCCTTTTATCGCATCCTTGGGTCGCCGGGTTTTCCCCCTGGGTCGCAATCCGATGGGCAGATTTTCGACCTCCGGCACGGTCTTGAGACACACGAGGACCGGCCCTTTGGAGTTCATCACCTCGTCCACCGAGGTCGCGAACTCTTCGAGGTCGTCGAACTCGAAGGCACGTGCATAACCGGCGGCCCCGGCGAGCCCCGCGAAGTCGAATCCTTCGGCGTTGGGGACGGGCTGGCCGCCCGTCGTGGCGTACATGCCGTTGTCCAGGACGAAGTGGTAGAGGTTCTCGGGCGCTTGGCCGCCGATGGTAACCAGGCTGCCCAGATTCATTAGCAGGCCCCCGTCGCCGTCAAGAACGACGACCTTCCTGTCGGGCCGGGCCAGGCAGAGTCCCAGTGCCACCGACGAGGCCTTGCTCATCACACCGGTGGGAACGTCCAGAGACGGGTCGTGGGACACCTCGCTCCATCCGCGGCTTCCGACCGAGGCTGGGAAGACCACCGCGTCGTCGCGGCGCTCCTCGATGAGCCGCAGGGCGTCGTTCATCGAAATCATCCGAACCCTCTTCCGCCACTGTCCAGGGTCTGGGATACGGGCCCCTGGCTAAGTTTTCAGCGCCTCTATGAACTCGGGGATGGCCTGGCGCTCGAACCGTATATGTCCTACCGGGTAGGTCCAGCTGGGGGAGTTGAAGACGGCGGGCTCGGTCTTGATGGACACCAAGACCGGCCCTCGGGTACCCATCACCTCATCGAGCCTGGTGGTGAAGTCCTCCAGGTCGTCGAACCCGACGGACGTGGGATAACCGGCGGCCCGGGCGAGCCCCGCGAGGTCGCCGCAACCCGAGTTGGGCACCGGCTGCCCTCCCGTGACCGCATACATGCCGTTGTCCAGGACAAAGTGGTAGAGGTTCTCCGGCGCCATGCCGCCCACGGTGACCAGGGTCCCCAGGTTCATCAATAGGCTGCCGTCGGCGTCGATCACGATAACCCTCTTGTCGGGATGGGCCAGGCACAGGCCCAGGGCCACGGACGACGCCTTGCCCATGGCGCCGCCGATGGGCAGGTCCAAGGCCTCGTTGTGGGTGACCTCCCGCCAACCGAGGTTGCCCATCATGGTCGTCAGGACGATCGCGTCCCCGCGCCTCTGCTCGATGAGGCGCAGGGCGTCCATCATGCCGATCACGTCCAGCTCCACTCGGCCCCCATGAGGCAGGCCACGGGGCGCTGCTCCCTCTCGGCCTCTTCGAAGGCTATCGAGATCCGCTCCACGTCCTCGTCCGCCTCGACCAGGTAGTAGTTGATGCCCCAGGCGTGCAGGAGCGGCTCGGTGTATCGTGCCGCCGAGTCGTTGACGACGCCGTGCCGGGTCCAGCCCCTGTAGCCTATGATCAGGACCAGAGGGAGGTTGATGTCCAGCGCCAAGCCTCTGATGGAGTCGCCGGACTCCATCATGCCGGTGTTTTGAATCAGGACCACGGGCTTCTTGCCGCCGATCCAGAGGCCCGCGGCGATGGCCATGGACTCACCCTCTCTGCAAACCGGCACCAGGCTCAGGCTGGTGTCGGCCATCATCTGCTGGTACATGAAGTTGGTCTCGCTGTCGGGCAGCCACACCACGTGGGTGACTCCGTTTTTGTTCAACTCAGTGATGATGGACTTGGGGTTCAGAGATGGCTCGGCTGAGACCATGATGTTCGTTCCTTTCGTTGCGAAGGGGACTCGAATTCGGTGGCGACATTATATGCACGGTGGAGTGGCCGGTCAACCAAGCTGCACCGGGATGGGAGATCGAGGCCGACGCTACCGGAAGGTCTCGGCGTTGCCCTGGGGCTCGTAGCCGATAAGCTCCCTGGAATTTTCGATGTCGTAGAACCGCCACTTGTTGTCCGACACGCCGTAGAACACGGCGAACTTCAGGTCGTCGGGCGCTTCGATGCACTTTTCCGCCAGGTGGACCAGATCGCCGTGCGTCAGGAGGGTTGAGAACTGGCGTACGATTACCGGGCGGCCCTCCTTGTTGAGCGTACCGATGCGTAGGCAGATGACTGAGAGTCCGAACCGGTCCGAGTAGTATCGCCCGGCAGCTTCGCCGAAGGCCTTGGCGATACCGTACGGCCCGTCGGGACGGATGGCCATGTCCGTGGTCACGTAGGGGATGTCGGCGGGGTCCAGTTCCTCGTACCGCCCGGCGACGATGGACGCGTAGGGTTCGTCGGTCTCGTAGAGTCCCGTGACATGGTTGGAGCTGGCGAATACCACCCGCTTGACCCCCGCCCTGTGGGCCGCCTCCAACGCGTTGTAGGTCGAGGGGAAATTGTTCTTGTGAACGATCTCCCAGGGAGCATAGTCGTCGGCGACCGCGGCCAGGTCGATCACCACGTCTTTGCCTTCGAACGCGGGCTGTATGGCCTCCAGGTCGGTCATGTCCGCCACCGTGGTATCGATCATCGTGGAGGGCCTTATGTCCACTCCGCTCAGGTCGTAGGCATCGCCCAGGGCTTCCGCCAGCGTCCTGGCGACCAGCCCTGAAGCGCCGGTAATCAGAACCCGTTTTTTGTCGGACATCTCGTTTTCCCCCTCTGGGTCATTTTTGGTGGGTAGTGGCTGGATTATAGCAAACACTTTCGGCCAACTGTGTGTGGAAGCCGGTGGGCCGCATCGAAAAGGGCTCGATGGTCGTCACCATGACTCCGTAAGGATGATGGTCGTTGAAGGCTCCAAAGCTGTTTCAAACCGGCTCCAGGTATGAATATCGGACCAATAGAGGGTTGTACCCAACCGGGTTGGCACTTATAATGGCGATGATAAACCGACGCGTGGTTCCCGCCTTGTGTGGCACAGGGATATTATATCCGCCTGTTGACCTGCTCGGCGGTGTTTTTGTGGTGACATGGAGGGACTTGTTAGCACGCTCCTCACGTCATCACATAGTGTCCACCAGGGCTTTCCGTCGCTCGATATATTTATGGAGGTGTCCTATGCAGGCCTATTGTCTAAAGTGTCGCGCCCATCGTGATATCAACAACGCGGAGCAGGTCACGTTGAAAAACGGCAGACCGGCCACCCGCGGGAAGTGTTCGGTATGCGGAGCCACCGTTTTCAGAATCGGTAAAGCATCGTAGAGTCCACCCCCTCCTCCTCTTTTCCCTAAGAGTTGCCAGTGATTCTTCCCAGTGCGCAGGCATGGGTAAGGTTAAGTGTGCCCGTGTCCGGCCGGACTCATGAGATTTGTTTGCCCAAAAACCCCCACCGCCCCATCTCTGAAATACGCTTACAAATCGTCATTGCGAGGCCCGACGAAGGAGGGCCGTGGCAATCTAGCTGCGGAGCCCACGCCCTTCCTTCAGTTAACCAACCCCCAATCGATCAATCACACCGCTGAGGTACGAGATGGTAGAAATCGGATCTTCGGACCTGACTGTAGAGGACTTGCGAGAGATATACCGGCTCATGCTGATGGGCCGTCGATTCACAGAGCGTACTCTGGAACTCTACGAGGAGGGGCGCCTCAAACCCTACCACCCCAGCGCGGGCCAGGAGGCGGTCGGCGTTGGAGCATGCTACGGTCTCAGGCCCAGCGACTGGGTCATCCCCTCCCTGAGGACTACCGAAGCCTTCTGGACGCGCGGTCTGACGATGCAGGAGAACCTCAACGCCATGCTGGGGAACTCGGGGAGCATCTCTTCGGGTAAGGAGTCGTTCCACCACGCCGGATACCCCAAGCTGGGCATACTGGCCGGCACGGCCCTCGTCGCCGCGCAGATTCCCGTGGCCGTAGGCGCGGCCCTGACCCTGCGGATGCGGCGTTCCGACGGGGTGATGGTCTGTTTCTTTGGAGACGGGGCCACCGCACGCGGGGACTTTCACGAGGGTCTGAACCTGGCCGCTATCTTGAAAGTGCCCGTGGTCTTCATCTGCGAGAACAACCTCTATTTCCAGACGGCGCCGGGTGCCGCCGGTATGGCCGTCGATGACGTCGCGGATCGGGCCGTCGGATACGGAATGCCGGGGCGCGTCGTGGACGGGCAGGATGTCCTGGCCGTGTATGAGGCGACCCGGGAGGCCGTCGAAAGGGCCCGAAGGGGTGAGGGTCCCACCCTCCTGGAGTGCAAGACCTACCGGTTCCTGCGCCACCATCCGACCCAGCGCGACATGAGGGACCCCACGGAGCGTGCCCGATGGATGGAACGAGACCCGATCAAGCTGCTCGCTCAGCGGCTGAAGGATAAGAGCTACATCGACGACGCGGTCATACAGGGAATGGAATCGGCCATCAAACGGGAGTTGGAGGACGCCATCGTGAAGGCCGAGGCCACCCCCTCCGCCGATCCGAAGGAAGCGCTCACCAACGTGTACGCCGAGCCGCTGGAGGCCATGCGAATATGAGGACGCTGCGGATCAACGAGGCGCTCCGAGAGGCGCTCCGACAGGAGATGGAGTCTGACGCGCGGGTGTTTGTATTTGGCGAGGATGTGGGGGTTTACGGAGGGCTCGACTGGGTAACAGAGGGTCTGCAAGAGCAGTTCGGGACGGAACGCGTTTTCGACACACCCATCGCGGAGGCGGGCTTCTCCGGCATGGGTGTGGGCGCCGCCCTCATGGGGATGCGGCCGGTTGTGGAGTTGCAGTTCACGGGACTGGTAACCGTGGCCATGGACCCCATCGTCAACAGCGCGGCCAAGGCCCGCTACGTAAACGACGGTCTGATGGGGGCGCCGATCGTGTTTCGCACCGTACACTTCGGCGGCGGCAACGTCTACACCGCCCAGGCCATGGAGGCATGGTTCGCCCACGTCCCGGGACTGAAGGTGGTCGCCCCTTCCACTCCCCACGACTGCAAGGGGCTCCTTATCTCATCGATCCGTGACCCGGACCCCGTCGTCTTCATCGAACATACCGACCTGTACAAGATCACCGGCCCGGTCCCGGAGGAGTCTTACGCTATCCCCATGGGCGAGGCCGCCGTACGGCGGGAGGGCGACGATGTCACCATCGTAACCTGGCTGAACATGGCCCCTATCGTGGAGGAGGCCGCCCGGGAGCTTGCGGACGACGGCGTCAGCGCCGAGGTGATAGACCTCAGGACCCTGGTGCCGTTCGATAGGGAAACCGTGGTGCGGTCGGTCAGCAAGACCGGACGGCTGGTCATCGTCCACGAGGCGGTGCGACGTGGAGGATTCGGCGCGGAGGTGGCCGCCACGGTGGCGGACAGTGAGGCATTTCCTCACCTGAAGGCGCCCATCGTGCGAGTCGCCAATGTCGGGGCGCCCGTACCCCACAGCCCAGACCTGAGCGTCCACGTCCTCCCCGGCAAGAACGACATTCTGGAGGGCGTCCGCCGCGTCGTCGGCTACAGGTAATCCGCGACCGGCGGGGACACCGACGGGTGTCCGGTGCTTAGATTGTTAAATACCGATACGTTTAGGTGCCGCATGGCACGGCTAGTTTTGAATCCGCTCTAGCGGGGGTTCCAAGGGGACTTAGCCCCCTGGAAGGGGCCTGGGGGCTCCCCCTAAAAAACCTATCGGGTGGGTGGGATAGATCAAGAATTGTGCACCTAAGCACTAGTCCTTTCGTCTTCAGAGCTTGTAGACAATCACGCAGGGAGGTAACGGCAGCCATGGCAGAGAAACTGGCGATCGACGGAGGCACGTCCGTCAGAAAAGAGAAACTGGCAACCTGGCGGGTCAACTACGGCTACGAAGAGCTTAAGGAGGTCCTGGAGGTCTTCGAGAACGGTATTTTCTGTTCTATCGATCCGGCCGCACCCAAGGTGCCGGCCCTTGAGAAGGCCTTTGCCGAGTACGTTGGCTGCGAATTCGCCCTGGCTTTCAGCTCCGGCACCACGGCGCAGCATGCGTCGCTGGTCGCCGCGGGGGTCGGCACCGGCGACGAGGTCATCGTTCCGCCCCTGGCATTCGCCTCCACCGCGTACACGGTGTTCATGGTAGGGGCCACGCCCGTCTTCGCCGATGTCGACGACAACTCCATCACACTGGACCCAGCTAGAGTCGCCGAGGCCATCACCCCGCGCACCAAGGCCATCGTGCCGGTGCACTGGTTCGGTCACCCCGCGGCCATGGACGAGATCATGGCCCTGGCCAGAGAGCATGACCTGACCGTGATCGAGGACTGCGCCCACGGCTACGGCGCGGTCTACAAGGGCAGCAACGCGGGAACCATCGGCGCCATGGCATGCTGGAGTCTCCAGGAGACCAAGGTGCTCACCGCGGCCGGTGAGGGTGGAATTTTTACGACCAACGACAAGTCGCTAGCCCTGATGGCGGACTCCATGCGAGACCATGGCAAAGACAAGGCCTACCAGTCCAAGGAAATGGCCGACTACAACATCGTGCGGGTGGGCAACAACTACCGCCTCTCCGAGATGCATGCGGCCTTCGCCCTGGCCCAGGTCAGGAAGGTCGATAGGTTACAGAACGCCAGGAAGGACCACGCCGAATATATGGACGCGTCGCTGACGGAGATCCCCGGCCTGAAGAGACCCAAGGCCGAGCCCGGCGTAAAATTGGGTCACGCCTACTACCCCATCCGCTTCGACCTGGACCATTTCACGGTGGAGCTACAGCAGATCTCCGATGCCCTCACAGCCGAGGGGATAGGGAACAACATGAGCGGTGAGGTGGAGTTCTCGGCCAAGTACCCGCTGTTCAGGGAGAACTCGCCGCCGGCCGACGTGCCCGTGGCCGAGCGCATAAGGCGCGAGCTGCTGCTTCTGCCGCTGTACCCCGACCTGACTCAATACGATCTGGAGGACATCATCGCCGGGGTCAGCAAGGTGGCCGCTGCCTACGCCAGGTAGGGCCTGAGCCCTGTTGTTGACGGACCTATCGTCGGCGTTGGCGTTGGCCTGGAATACCCGTTCACGCCGCACCGAAGCACCAGGGCGAGGCCTCGGTCCTGAACATGGCGTCAGCCCGTGAAACCGCGCCGGCAGTCAGTTCGCCGACGCGGCCGGAACGCGCCAGCGTCGTAAACCGGACGCCCCCGAGAAAGGTGGCGGCGAGATCGGCGGCCGAGAGTTCGAGGTCAGGCGAAGCCGTCGTCGGTCCGCACCGGGCGCCCTCGGGTCCTCCGTCGAGTTCGAACATTCCGTTGTTCCACTCACACAGCGAGTCGTGTACTCTCAGCACCACCCGTCCACCGGCGGCATACCGCCGGGCTCGGAGCGCCGCCTCCACGTCCACCAGCCGCAGCCACGTACCGTCCCTCGGCGACCGCCGTAGTGCTCGGGGGTCCGCGAGCATCCACATGAGGGGATCGTCCACAGGCCGGTCGGCCGCTGTTATCGAGGTCGTCAGGTCTACGTCCAGGCAGAACCTCCAGAGAGCGTCGTATGCATCGTCCGTGGCCGCCATGTGCTCCCGGACCACCAGCGTTGAACCTCTCAACCTGTAGACCAGGTAGCCGTCGATCCGTCCGTCCCTCTCGTAGACGACATGGAACCATCTCGGGTCCTCTCCGAAGAGTGCGGCCCTGGCAAACCAGAAGTCCCACCAGACCCGGTTACGGGCCACCATACCGGGCCGGGCCAGACTGACACGCTCGTATGGACGGGGAAACAGATCCCTGGCTTCGTCCACCTCGACGAACCGGAGGCTGCCATCCTGATCGCGGCGGCGCTCGAAGGCGGCCCTGTGCCGTTCGATCGTCCAGTCCTCCACCGGAATCGCCGCTCCGTAGCCGAACCTGCCGTAGATCGCGCCCTCCGAGGACTCCAGCGAGGCAAGGGGTTCTCCCCACCCATGTATGTCGCGGAGCTGGCGCTTCATCATTGTCGTGAGGATACCCCTCCTGCGATGGGTCTGTTGGACTCCTACCTGCGCGACGGCCGCCATGGGCGCCTTCCCGCCGGGAACGGTCATCTCACCGGGGTACGAGGTGATGTTGCCGACGATCGCTCCCCGGTCGAACACGGCGAGGCTGCGTTCCGGCTGGAAAAGGATCTTGAATATCTCCAGGTCGGTCTCGGTATAGTGCTTGCCGTGCGCCCGGGCATTGGTCCGCTTGAGCGTCGGGAACTCCTCCATCGTGTTGGGGCGCATCTCCAGGTCCATGCAGAGTACTCCTCGCGGGCGACGTTGTTTTCTTTAAGAATGCACAGGGCCTAACTGTGCATGGGAACTCGGAGATTGTAGCACGGAGTAGTGCCTGCCGAGGCAGGCGTTAGCGGGGCGTGGGCGAGACCGTGGCAAGGACCAGGAAATGGCCCGGCTAAGCACCGGTGTAAGTACCGTTTTCAAGGTCGAAGTTGTACTGGGCATCGCCGTCTCCGCCCACTAGTATCACGGCGCTCGACGGCTCTTCACCAACGGCCCAGTGGCGGTGGATGTTTCTCGGCGGGTCGTACCAGAAGCCCAGGTCTCCGCGCTCTATGTGATGGGCGGAGAACACCTCGAGATTCGCTCGTCCGGGAACGCTGCCGTCGTCCACCCTGGACCAGACCGTGTTTCGCTCGCGGCCTGAGATTCCGCACTCCAGGCCCCAACGGAAGTGGCTGTGCACGGGCGTGGGCTGGTCTGGAGCGAACCTGGCAATGAAAAGTCCGAACCTGCCCTGCCGGTCGACATGGAGTTCCCTGGCGCCTGGCCCCGCGCTGTCCTCGAGCGACAGACCCTGGATGGTCAGGTCCCCACCCTCGGCAACCAGCCTTTTTAGGGGCGGGCCCATAGCCCAGACCGCCTCCATCGTCTCACCATTATCGTTCAAGACTCGGTCAACCTCCGCCACGAAATCGGCCACGGAATAGGCCATATCTTTTACTCCTGATTCGAGGAATGTTCAAGCGATTCGAGAGACAACCGACGCCCTACCCCTGGCCGAGCTTTTTGTCCAAGGACCGGGGTCCATCGCCAGCCGGGACCGACGAGTCGGCCGAGCCGTTTCCTGCCCGACTCGCCGTAGACGCATCCGAGGCCCTGGGCAACCAGTAGGCGTAGCACCACACGCCGCCGACGGCCGGTGGCAGCAAACCCCAGAATACGGCGAACAGGCTGAACACCAGCCGGCCCGAGTCTTCGGGCGAACCCGACTCGGAGGCCCAGCCGACGCCTCGCGCCAGGAGGGCCACGCCGAGGACGTGGAGCACAAAAGCGGCGGCGACCATGGCCAGCAGCCAACCCAGCCGTGGGACGATCTTTAGATCGGTGGCGGCCAGCACCAGTACGATCACGAGCACCATCCCGAAGTGGAGCGTCAGGCCGTCGATGGTGACGGGAGAGGCCAGGGTCGGGGCGTTGACGTGAATCTGCGAGCCCAGGGCCTTTAGCGACTGCCCGTCGGGCACAAGGGGGCCGGCCAGTGAGACCAGGGCCTCGGTGTAACCGTCGGCGACGGCGATCCAGAGGGCCGATACCAGCAGCAGCAGGACCAGTCCCCTGAAGGCGAAAGTCAGTAGTCTAGCGGTCCCGAGCATGGGCAAATTTCTCGACCCAGAAGAGCCACAGGACAATCGCGAGCAAGATCATGGCCGTCTGCCAGACCAGCAGGTGTGCAATGTCGAGGTACCGCGGGTACGCGGAGCCGATCCAGAAGAGGCTCATGATGCGAATCAGGTTAACCGCCGAGAGTACCACCAGGCCCAGGAGCCAGCCGATGCTCTTGGCCCTGATGGCCGAGGGATAGGCCAGGACGGCGCCCATGAAGAGTACCAGCGGGCCCACGGCCGTGCACTCGGCGACGATGTTCACCGCGAAGCTGTCAGAGGAGAGGATCGTACCGTTCACGCTGGTGGAGGAACCCAGCAGGTTCAGGACCGAACTCGTCCAGCGGGCCGTCCACTCCGAGACCGACCCGATCCACGCACCGGCGAGAATCCCGAAGTAGACCGCCAGGGCCAAACCGAGGCTGCCGGCGATAACCGCCGACGAACCCAGCATCCTCCAGCCCGCGCCTTCGGCTCTCATGGGACACACCTTCTGAATAGAATCGAGTCCGCCCGTTTGACGGTAGCGCCATTATAGTCCAGATTTCCCCCGGGGTACACTCTGTTTGACACCCCCAGGGGCCTAAACTACAATCGGTTGAACACCACCGGGTCCTCCGTCCTCACGCGTTCACATTGTACCTGGTGTTTCGTGTCACAGGCCCATCCGCAGACCCCCGATCAGCGAAGAGACAATAGATGACCAGCGACGAAATACGAGAGGCCTTTCTCAGCTACTTCGAGAGCCGGGACCACCTCAGGGTCGCCAGTTCACCCCTGATACCGGTGGGCGACCCGACGCTGCTGCTTACCACGGCGGGTATGGTCCAGTTCAAGCCCTACTTCACCGGTGAGGCAATACCTCCAAACCGGCGGTTGACCTCCTCCCAGAAGTCCTTTCGCACCGTGGATATCGACGAGGTGGGGGACTCGACGCACCTGACGCTGTTCGAAATGCTGGGCAACTTCTGCATCGGAGACTACTTCAAAAAGGAGGCCATAGCCTTCGCCCTGGAGTTTGTCACCAGGGGACTCGGCCTACCCCAGGAACGCTTCTCGGCCACGGTCTACACAGACGATGACGAGGCATACGAGCTATGGATCCAGGCGGGAATACCGGAGGAGCGCATCTTCCGGTTCGGCGACGAGGACAACTGGTGGGGGCCGGCCGGACTGGAAGGGCCCTGCGGCCCGTGCAGTGAGCTCCACTACGACTTCGGATCGGACAGGGGGTGCATGAACTCGGACTGCGCACCCAACTGCACCAACGCCATGAACGAGGACGGTGACACGTGCAACCGGTTTGTGGAGCTGTGGAACCTGGTCTTCATGCAGTTCTACCACAACCTGGACGGCAGCCGACCGCCTTTGCCCGCCCCCAGCGTGGACACGGGCCTGGGCCTCGAGCGCACCGCCATCATCATGCAGGAGGTTTCGACCATCTACGAGACCGACCTCTTCACGCCGGCGATAAAGCGGGTCGAGGAGCTGGCGGGTAAAAAATACGGCGCCGACCGTGAGACCGACTACGCCATGAGGGTGGTGGCCGAGCATGGCCGCAGTTGCACCTTCCTGATCGCCGACGGCGTGGTGCCGGGCAACGAGGGCAGGGGGTACGTGCTGCGTAGAGTGGTCCGCAGGGCCATCAGGCACGGACGCCGACTGGGCCTGGAAGGGACATTCCTGGGCGAGGTCGCCGAGGTGTTCATCGGCATCATGAGCGGCGCCTATCCGGAGCTTCGCAACCATCGCGACTTCATCCTCACCGTCCTCCGGCTAGAGGAGGAGCGGTTCCAGCAGGCCTTCCAGAACGGCTACGCGCTGCTCTCGGATGCCCTGGAGGAGGTCGACACCCTGGCGGGCGATGTCGTCTTCAGGCTCTGGGACACCTGGGGCTTCCCGGTGGAGATGACGCAGGAGATCGCCCGCGAGAGGGGCGTCGCTGTGGACCTGGAGGGTTTCGAGAGGGAGATGGCGTCACAGCGGGAACGGGCCCGCTCGACGGCGCAGTTCGGCGGGGACCGGGCCAAGATTCGAGTCTACGAGGGCCTGGGCGTGGGCGCCACCAGATTCCTCGGGTACGGGGCCACAACCGGTTCATCGGTGGTCGTGGGCCTTTTGACCGGAGACCAGGCCGTCAACGAGGCATCGGAGGACCAGGACGTGGAGATCGTCCTGGTCGAGACGCCCTTCTACCCTGAGGGCGGCGGCCAGATCGGCGACAGCGGCGAGCTAGTCGGTCCCAACGGCCGGGTCGAGGTGCGAGACACCCAGAATGTCATGCCCGACCTCACCGTACACTTCGGCGCGGTGATCGAGGGGAGCGTGGCCCTGGGCGACACGGTGGAGACGTACGTGCACCCCATCCGCCGGGAGGACACGGCCCGCAATCACACGGCCACGCACATGCTCCACGCCGCACTGCGGCAGGTGTTGGGCGCTCATGTCCGCCAGGCGGGCTCCCTGGTGACACCGGACCGGCTTCGCTTCGATTTCACCCACGTCCAGCCGGTGACCGAAGAGGAGCTCTGGCAGATCCAACTGCTGGTCAACGAGAAGATAAGGCAGAACTCCCCGGTCGTGAAGAGCGAGGACACCTACGCCTCGGCCATCGAGCGGGGGGCTCTGGCATTCTTCGGCGACAAATACGGCAGCGAGGTCCGGCTGGTGGAGATCTCCAACGGCGCGACCTTCAGCTTCGAGGTCTGCGGCGGGACTCATGTCGAACGGACCGGTGACCTGGGCGCGGTCTACGTCCTGGGCGAGTCCAGCGTCGGCGCCGGAATGCGCCGCCTGGAGGCCATCAGCGGGCGAGCGGCGGAACGGCTGGTCTGGGAGCGGTTCAACCGGGAGGACCGTACCGCACGCAGTCTTCAGACCACGCCACCCGAGCTGGAGGCCAGGGTCCAGTCGATGCTGGCCGAGCTGGAACAGGCCAGAAACGAGAAGGAGTCCCTGGAGAGAAAGCTGTCCCTGCAGGCGGCCGAGGGCCTGCTGGCCTCCAGGCAGGATGTCGACGGGATCACCGTCCTGGCCACCAGGGCGCCGGTCTCCAATGTGGACTCACTTCGAGAGGTCGGCGACTGGCTGAGGGACAAGCTGGCCAGCGGCGTCGTGGTGCTGGGCTCGGTCGTCAATGACCAACCCGTGCTGATCGCCATGGTAACCCCCGACCTGGTGGCCAGGGGCATCAACGCCAGCGAGATCGCCAGGGGAGCCGCCAGGGCCATCGAGGGCGGGGGCGGGGGGCGGCCCGACGTGGCGCAGGCCGGCGGACGCCGCGCCGAGAAGCTGGACGAGGCCCTGGCCCTGGTGCCCGACCTGGTGCGGCGAAAGAGCGAGGGTGGTTGAGTATACTGGCGCTGGACGTTGGGGACAGCCGCATCGGCGTGGCCATGAGCGAAGGGTTCCTGGCGGCGCCCCTGACGACCATTGATCGCAGGAACGAGGCCGTCGACGTCCGGGAGGTCCTGCGCCTGGCTGAAAAGTACGGGGCCGAGGAGATCGTCGTCGGGATGCCCTTGTCTTTATCGGGTCAGGTCGGCCCGCAAGCAGAGCGGGTGGCCCGGTTCGCGGAGGCCCTGGACGAACAGACCAGTCTGCCCATCGTTCCCGTGGACGAGCGCTATTCCACTGTCGAGGCCGAGAGGCTGCTCCGGCAGGCGGGCGTAAGACCATCGGAAGAAAAGGCTCGTGTGGACGCCGCCGCCGCCGCCGTCATACTCCAGTCCTACCTGGACTCCAAGCGGGCCAAGGCCTGACTCTACCCCCTACAGCCTGACCACCATCTGGAGCTGTGTGGTGGGCTTGACCAGGGCCTCGAAGGTCCTCTGGATTCCGGTCAGCGGGACATAGCCTGCGTCGGTCAGCAGCGGTCCCATGTCCACCTTGCCGGACTTGATGAGGTCCAGGGCGATGCGCCACTCCTCGGGCATGGAGCCGAAGGAGGCCTGAAGCTTTACCTCTTTGGCTATCCAGACCACCGGCAGGACCGGCGTCGGCTCCCACTCCAGGGAGACCAGGACCACCTGCCCCTGGCGGGTCACGATGTTCAGAGCCTGGTCGAGCGTGTTCTTGGCGGCTGCGCACTCGAATACCACCTGGGTGCCGATTCCGCCGGTCAGCTCGACGATCTTTTCCACCGCGTCCTCGCTGGTGGGGTCTATGACGGCGTCGGCGCCGAGCTTGAGCGCCGCCTCTCTCCTGGCCGGCACCGGCTCGGAGACGAAGACCGGACCTGCTCCCGCGGCCCTGGCGGCCTGGAGGCACAGCAGCCCTATGGGGCCCGCTCCGAGGACGGTCGCCGAGTCCCCCAGGCTTAGTTGAGATATCCGGACGGCGCGGACCGCCACCGCGCAGGGCTCGCACAGCGCCGCCGCCTCGTCGGAGACGCCCTCGGGGATGGGCAGTGGCTCCCACTCGTCTAGGGCAATATACTCCGCGTAGGCCCGGACCTTACCGTCGTCGAACCCCTGGGTCAGGTAGTTGAACCTGGGACCGCGTCGGGCCCCGAAGCCGACATTGGCGGGCGGTGTACCGCCTCCGCCGACAACCCGGTCGCCGGGTTTCCACCGCGTTACGTCGGCACCCACCTCGGCCACCGTGCCGCAGTACTCGTGGCCCATGACCGTCCCTGGGGGGACCGCGTCGTAGAGGAACCCGTGGACATCCGTTCCGCAGATGGCGCAGTACTTGACTTTGACCAGGATCTGGGTCGGTCCTGGAGACGGCGTGGGGATCTCCTCGATTTCGAAACGCTGATTGCCCTTGTAGACTGCGGCTTTCATGCTAAACTCTCCTGTCGGCGGCTCAGGGCCAAGAAGCTGTATCAGAATGGGAGGTGGATTTCACACTCTCCGCAAGAGTGGGTTCGACTCCCTCCTGACAACCCGGTTCCTATGAGGTCAACAGCGCCATAATACCCCTCGGCCGGTCGTTTGTCTCGCGGAAGGTTTGATTTTGCTGGGGGAAAGAAGAGAAGAAGGCAGTCCGAAGGACTGCCCTCTCGGTGGTCGGTGTGAGAGTGCGTCGGTATCGACCCGGAGCCGGCCGGGTCGTAGGATACGCTGAAGACAGAGGCTATTCGTCCCCGACGCCGCGCTCCTTGAGGAATTCGATGGCCTTCTGGACGTTTGTGATGCCCTCGGCGTCCTCGTCGGAGATCTCCAGGGGGTTATCGTCCGTGCTGAACTCTTCCTCAAAGGCCATGATTAGCTCGACCAGGTCCAGCGAGTCGGCATTCAGGTCATCGGTAAAAGAGGCCTCGGGGACCACTTCGGACTGATCCACGCCCAGCTTATCTGCAACGACCGCCTGCACTCGCTCTACTAATGTCGCCATCATGGCACCTCCCTATTCGAACCGAAAACATTGATCACGATTTATGTCTGGCGTTCTCTATAATCGAGCCCAACACACCGTTGACAAACTTTGGGGAGCTGTCGGACCCGAATACCTTGGCCATCTCCACGGCCTCGTTAATGGCGACCTTGGGGGGCGTTTCGTCACCGAACAGCATCTCGAAGATGGCCAACCTGAGCAGGTTCCTGTCAACAATGGCCATCTGGCCCACCGGCCAACTAGGCGCGAACTCAGTAATTATTTTATCGATTTCTTCCCGATTTTCAAGTACCCCGCGGACGAGCTTGTCGGCGAAGGACTCTGAGGATGATGAGAGGGAAACCTCCTCGGTTCTCCTCTCGAGCACCAAACTGGAGTCGTGCCGTACTGCATCCGCCTCGTACAGGACCTGAAGGGCTATGATGCGCGTTTTCCGTCTCGAAGTGGAGACCCGAGTTTCTCCCGTACCGGATTCTGGGCACCGCATCACAACGGCATTCAGGGAGTCTAGTTCTTGTGAAGGTTTAGAATCGAGTCGATGTCGCCGATGCTGGTGACCGTGGCATTTTTGCTGATACGTTTGACCATGCCGCTCAGGACCTTGCCGGGGCCGAACTCGATGAACTCGGAGACGCCCGATCCGACCATGTAATCGACGGAGCGCTTCCACTGTACGCAACCGCAGATCTGAGATACCAGCTCCTGCTTTACGCTTTTGGCGGTGGTCAGTGGTCGGCCTGTGCAGTTGGCTATGATGGGGACCTGTGGGCCCTCGAAGGTGAGGCTGTTTATGGCGTCAACCAGGCCGGCCCTGGCGGGTTCCATCAGGCCCGAGTGGAAGGCTCCGCCGACCCTCAACGGGATGACCTTCTTGGCCCCCCGGGCGGATGCCAGGTCCAGCGCCCGAGCTACGGCCATTCGCTCGCCGCTGATAACGATCTGCTCGGCGGTGTTGACGTTGGAGACGTAGGTGCCGGTTTCCCGGGTGATTTCCTCGAGGGTCATCTCGTCCAGGCCCAGCACGGCGGCCATCGTCCCCGGGTTCTGGTCGCAGGCCTCTTGCATCAGTCTGCCCCGCTCCTGGACTAGCTGGGATGCCTGGGCCACGTCAAGGACCCCCGCCGCGGCCAGGGCCGTGTACTCGCCGACGCTGTGGCCCGCCATAACGATGGGCTGGGGCATGACGTCGGTCCCAAGTTTCTCTTCCATGGCCTTTATACTCGCCAGGCTAACGGCCATGATGGCGGGTTGCGCATTGACCGTCTGTTTGAGTTCCTCCTCCGGACCGGAGAAAAGGAGTTTCGACAACGGGCGGCCCAGCGCCATGTCGACCTCGTGGAACACCTGGCGGGCCGTGGCGGACTGGTCGTAAAGCTCATGGCCCATGCCGACGGCCTGGGCGCCCTGGCCCGGGAAGAGATAGGCAACCTTGGACCCATTTGTTTTCGGCATAAAGGAGAGCGTCATGACAATCTCCCAACCTCTCACTTGATGGGTTCGTGAGGACGGACGGTGGCTACTCCGGCTGTCCCATGGGAATCACCTCTCGACCGTTGTAGTACCCACACTGGGGGCACATGCGATGAGGCAGCTTGGCGCTGTGGCACTGGGGACATTCGGAGCGAGTAACGGCGCGCAACGCGTTGTGGGCATTGCGACCGCCCTTTCTGGCCTTGGAGTGTTTCTTTTTCGGTAGAGGAGGCATTTGATTCTCTCGCTAGGCTATTCTAATCGCCGGACTGGGTGTGCTCCAACAGAGCGGCCCAGCGTCTATCCGTTTGCAAACCGTCGCAAATACATTCGCCGAGATTCAGGTCCGTGCCGCATTTCGAGCAGATTCCTGAACAACTCTCCTTGCAGATGGGCTTCATGGGAGTGCTGAGCGCGGAGTACTGCGTGACGGCATCGCTCAGGTCCAGAATATGGTTTGAGTCGATAAAGAAACCTTCGTGGTCATTGGCGTGGTTATCGGAGCGGTCCAACCGGGTGCCGGTGGCCACGTCCACCAGGGGAAAATACTCCTCCTCGATGGCCATATGTATCGGCTGCTCGAACTCGATAAGGCAGCGGCTGCAGGTGCAGGGGACCGCAGTGTCCAGCGCCGCGGTTACCCATATGCCCCTGTCGGTCCTTAGCATCTCTACCCTGCCGGATACGCGGACCGACGAACCTTCTTCCGCGAGAGATAGTGCCTCATCGACCTCGGAGGTCCGGTGGGAGCCGTTGGGCTCCCTCATTAGCTGTGAAACGTTAAAGAACATCCCATCCGACTCCACACACTGGGCTGTGGCCCCCACCCACCGAGATGTAATTCTAGGTCGAACCGTCGCTTTGTGTCAAGAATCACATTGTATATCTATGCACCATTTTTGATTCAGGAAACCCGCAACTTTTTATTGCGAGGCCTCGTGGAATCCTCAACCACAGATGACTTATTGCGAAGTGGAGGCTTCCATCAGCCGCGCGACCGTTCCCCCCATCAGGGCGTCCCTATCTTCTGGAGCGAGAAAGTCACAGTATCCGTCGATCAGGTCGATGTTCTGGCGGTAGGTCCAGAAGCGGGTCACCATGGGCATGTCCGTCCCCCACATCAGCCGATGGACCCCGATGCGTTCGACGCACTCTTTAATGGTCGGTATGACCTGCGGCATGGGGTAGTCCCACATCCCGCCCAGGGCGATCGGAAACAGGAGTTGGAGATAGAGGTTGTGGTTATCGAAGGGCTCCCAGACCTCTCGTGGCAGACTGATGCCATCACCGTCGATGAACAGCGGCCATTGGAGGCCGTGGGTCTTGACGACAGTCACCTCCGGGTATCGCTCCATCCAGCGGACGAGAGTTTTAAGCTCCTGGAGGTAGCTGTCGCGTACCGGGTCTTCCCTCCCTTTGAGCGAGAAAAATACCGGCACGTTTAGATCGGCGACGGCGTCCCAGAACGGTCGGAAGCCGGGCCCGTCCCAGGGACCTCTCTGTCCGTACAGGTTCAGCTGGGGCGGTAAGAAATGGAGACCCGAGAGACCCTGCTCCCCGACCGCCCGTTCCAGCTTCGATATCGCCTCATCGGGGTCGCTCTCTACCAGCCACTCCTCCACGTGGGCCAGGCCCAGAAGCCTGTCGGGAAAATGCCGTACGCAGTCGGCGATGAATTCGTTGCCCACTCCCAGGTACGGCGTCCTGTGTAGAAGGGCCCTGTCCACGCCGGCGTAGTCCATCTCGGCCACCAGGCTCTCGGCCGGGTAGGACATATCGACGATGGAGGGCGGCAGGTACTGCTTGAAGTAGCGCTCTCCTTCGGTGGTCCATTCGAACCGCCCGTGGCCGGCGGCCTGGAAATCGGAGTCCTCGAGGGCGTCGAGGCTGGGCCAGTTCGACGGGTCTATGAGGCCTTTGACATCTCCTTCGACCCGGCCCTTGGCACTAAAGGCTGGCTGGAAGTGGTTTGCGATTGCGTGCTGAAGGTGTCGCCGTAAATGTTCTGCGGTTGAGAATCCGGCGGTACCTCTTAGAGACGGGAAGCAGTAGGCGTGTCCGTCGAAAATCATAGATCGCCTCCCTTAACTCATAGGAATAAGAAACCATCTCAAGACGGAAGGGCATTTATGCACCCACCCGTCTTCAAAGTTGAGGGATCTCTCATGCGCGTTGGAACTCGGGTGAGACTGCCACCAACTGGAGGACCTCCGCGACCCGCTGCCTGGCCTGGTCGCTCGGACCCCGGTCGTCGATACGCAGGTCGCCTCCTCTGGTGGCGAACTCCACAAGGGCCGCCTGCGTGCCGTCCGAGACGCGGATGGCCCCCAGTTGGTCCAGGCAGCCTTTCACCAGACGCTCCGGCGAGATGGTCCCGCCGCGGTCCGCCAGAATCCGCCCGATAATGGCGTTGGCGCCGGGCTTGCCGGCGTTTCCAAGCTGCTCGGAAGCGAAGTTCAGCCTCTCTATCAGTGTGCCGGTGTCGATCCACTCCGTGCCCTGGTGTCAGCCCTCGACAGACGGCGGGTTCGTGAGCTGTTGACCCATGTAGATCATCTGTTGCGTTCTAGCCAGGATGTCGCGACGGGGTTTCTGGAAATCGCCGGTGAGCCGCAGCACGCCGGCCACCAACTCGGCCGGGCTCTTCACCTTCTGATACCAGGAGTCCTGGGACTTGAAGAAGTCCGAGTTGAACAGCACCCGAAGCACCTGTGTGATGTCGTAACCGCTCTCGAAGTAGGCCCGAGATAGCTCCTCGATGGCCTCCGGGTCTCTGGGTGGGGTGTAAGGCCACTGGGGCACCGGCGGCTCGTCGGCTACGAAAAAGTGGTAGAGGTGCCTGGAGATAAAGTGGGCCGCGGCGGGCTGCCGGCAGATGATCTCCACGATGTCCTCGCCGTTGAAGCGGCCCCGCTGATCCAGGAAGACCTTCTCTCCGTCGTCGTGGTCCTCGGGGTTGTACTGGAAATGCCACGAGAGCCGGCCGTATGGCCAGATGGAGTCTCGGCGGACCCGAAGCTCCATATACTCGGTGTTGGCGAAGGTCCATCCGGTAAAGGCCCGGGCACACTCCTTGATGTCCAGCTCGGTGTAGTTTCCCACGCCCATGGAGAAAAGCTCCAGGAGTTCCCGACCGAAGTTCTCGTTTATGGCCCCTTTGTGGTTGGTGTTGTTGTCGAGCCAGGCGATCATGGCCGGGTCTCTGGACAGCTCTACCAGGAGGGTCTTGAAGCTGCCCATACCCTGCCGCCTGAACATCCTGATCTGGTCCATCAGGACCTTTCCGTGGTTTATTTTAGGGTATCCGGTGGCGAAGGTGCCGTGCCAAAACAGGGCCATCTTTTCGTGAAGTGGGGCGGTCGTCGAGACCAGACGGTAAAGCCAGTTGGCGCTGGGGTTCTGGCTGCCCATCATGCCCGACTGCTCGTTGTGGTAACGCCGGATGACGTCGTCGGGCATCCTTTGCGGCTCGCCCGGGTTCAACAGGTCCTCGACAACCGACTCGTAGCCTCTGGAAACCAGGTCTTTGAGTTCCTGGCGGTTGGCGCCGAATCCCGCGCGCCGCATGAGATGCGCCATCACCGCGATGTCTTGGTTGCTCATGATGTCTCCTTCCAGGGCCAGGCTCCGTTGACGGAAAACGGGGCTGACAGAACCTGGTGCCAGCGAATGAAGTCGTGCCGCTTGATCCGGCCGTTGACAATGGGTGTCGCCCCCGGACTGGACATCCGCCCGGGACCGGCGGTGGTGTGGGCATCGTCCTGTAACGACCGTGTAACGCGTTAGTTTAATTGGGCCTCGATCCGGTGTCAACCGTCACGGCGCGGGCCGCGAGGGGCCGGCCACGGGGCCTCATACAGCGGGCGTCACTGCTTTTTCAGGACGGCCGTGAGGGCGCTTTCCAGGTTGGGATGAAGGAACCGGAACCCGCTGGCCTGGAGCTTGGGCGACTCCATTCGGGTGCTGAAGAGAAGTGTATCGGCCAGCTCGCCGAATATGACACGAAGGACGAAGGAGGGTAGTTGGAACGGTGTGGGGCGGGAGAGGACCAGTCCAAGGGCCCTGGTGAAGTCGGCGTTGGTTACCGGGGCAGGGACTGCGGCGTTGACCGGGCCTACCAGTGCCTCGGTGACCAGTGCGTGGTGGTAGGCACGAAGTGCGTCGTCCAGGGATATCCAGCTAACGTACTGTTTACCGCTGCCCAACCTGCCGCCCAAGCCCAGCTTGAACGGCATCAACATCTTTGCCAGCGCGCCCCCGCCGGAGCCCAGGACCAACCCGAATCGAAGATTGACGACGCGAATCCCGGCTTTAGCGGCCGGTGACGCCGCGGCCTCCCAGTCCTGTACGACCCCCGCTAGAAAATCCGACCCCGGCCCGCTCTTCTCTCGCAGGACCTCGTCGCCCCGGTCTCCGTAGTAGCCGGCGCCCGACGGGCAGACCAGGACCCTTGGCTTTGGCTCCAGGCGCGCCAGGGTCTGGCTCAGCAGCCGGGTCCCCTTGACGCGGCTGTCCCGTATCCTCGCCTTCCGCCTGGCGGTCCACCTGCCGCCGGCGATGTTCTCTCCGGCCAGGTGCACCGCGGCATCGATGCCCGCCAGTCCGGAGGCGTTTATCGTGCCCGTCTCGGGGTTCCAGAGCACCTGCCGGCCGTCGGGTGCGGTCCGACGTCGGACTAACCGGACGACCTCGTGCCCTTCTCCTTCCAGAAAGGAGGCCAGAGCGGACCCGACGAATCCCGTCGAGCCGGATATCAGGATTTTCATATTGTGACCTCCGGTCGAACTTGCGGTCACCGAACTCTTTCGGGGACTGGCGATACGTGGCTAGAGGCTGTCCCAAAAGACAGGGTGGCTTCTTTCCGCCCAACCGCCCGCAAGGGTTATTATATCTGGGGGATTCCCCCAGACCCCCTATTAGCAGGCTGATGAATAATGGGGTGTGCAGAGGGGCGAAGCCCCTTTGCCGGGAGTCTGAGGGCCTGTCCCTGAGCGCAGCCGAAGGGGTGCCCCTCAGCTATAAATTCTTCCCCCTTCCTGGCCAGGAAGGGGGAAAGGGGGATGGTCGAATGGGTTTTTCAATACCCTGTTAGAGAGAGTTACCCCCTCTGGACTCCCCTACTCAAGAGTATTGGGATGACCTCTAGGCGACCGGCAAGGGCGAGACGGTGACGCCCTCGTCGGGGACCATGTCGACCAGTGCGACGGTCCTGGCCTGATATCCGGAAGGCGCGCCCGAGTAGAATGCGGGCACGCCGTTTTGGGACACGTCGCGGAACACGTGTACGTGTCCCAGCGCGATGTAATCGCAAGCCGCCCGGGCGATCTCCTCGGGGGTGACCGGCGAAGAACGGTGGGCGTCCTGATGGGAGTCGACGAACAGGCCGTGGGCCATCGACACGAACCAGCCGTTCTTTGGCCGTGGCGGCAGACCTTCCAGGGGGCGGAACTGGGGGCTGTGGTCGTTCACCGGGCGACCCCACACAGTCAGGCCCAGGTCCGCGAACTCCACCGACTCCCCGGCGGCCTGTGTCAGGACGGTCACGTTGCTATGCCGACCGGCCGGCCACCTTCCGCGGGTTAGCACCGTGTCGTGGTTGCCCGGCAGGATTATGACCGGCTTCCCCGTGCCCTCCAGCCTGTCTTTTACGAGCCGCACGGTGCCGTCGGGGACTCGGAAATCGTCGAACAGGTCGCCGACTATAAGCACCACGTCGGCTTTCCGTTCATCGGATAATGCCAGCACCGCGTCGAGCCCGGCCATGGCTCCCTCGGGATACAGGTCGATACCCAGGTGCAGGTCCGATGTGTGCACCAGCCTCAGTTTTTTGCGGTCGTTTACCATTAGCGGCCTAGTATTTGCCTTCGTAAATCCGCATTAACATGCCAGACTACAAGTCCCGCTCATCCTGAGCTCCGTCGAAGGACATGGGCGGGACTTTTCCTCCGCTCGTATGGTTCGACAGGCTCACCACGAGCGGAGAATTATGACGCGCTTGTTCGCAAGCAGGTACTAGATGAACTTGGCCTGGGTCCGAGGGACACCACCGTAGTCGACGTAGACCGTGATGACCTCGCTGAAGAATTCCATTGCCTCGACGCCCTGCTCGCGGTGTCCCACTCCGGACGACTTGAGGCCGCCAAAGGGAAGGTGGACCTCGCCGCCCAGTGTCGGCGCGTTGACGTGGACCATCCCGGCCTCGGACGTGTTGACGTAGTGGAACGCCTTGGTCAGGTCCCTGGTGTATATGGACGACGAAAGCCCGAACTCGACGTTGTTGGAAATCTCCATGGCGTGGTCCATGTCCCTGGCCTTGAATACGGTCAGGACCGGCCCAAAGATCTCCTCCTGGGCGATACGCATCGATGGGTCCACGTCGGTGAAGATCGTCGGCTCGACGTAGTAGCCGTCGTCGAATATCCCGCCCGAGAGCTGGTTTCCGCCGTAGGCCAGGTTCGCCCCCTCCTCGGCGCCGATGCCGATGTAGCCCATGACGGTGTTTAGCTGGGACTCGCTGGATAGGGGGCTAACGTCCACCTCCGGGTCGAGACCGTCGCCCACCTTGAGCTTGCTTGTGCGGTCTATCAGCTGGCCCATGAAATCGTCGTAGATGGACTCCTCGACGATGGCCCTGCTCGTTGCCGTGCAGCGCTGGCCGGTGGAGCCGAAGGCCCCCTGGACGATGCCTCCCAACGCCTTATCCAGGTCTGCGTCCGCCAGGAGGATTACGGCATTCTTGCCCCCCATTTCAGCCTGGACCTTTTTCAGGCTCCGGGCTCCTTCGGCGTAGATGCCGGTGCCAATCTCGGTCGATCCTGTAAAGGAGATGGCCTTCACGTCCGGGCTTTCCACCAGGGTGTTGCCGACCGAGGAGCCCGAGCCCGTCACCAGGTTCAGCACGCCGGGCGGAAGGCCGGCCTCCTCGAACACCTCCACCAGCTTGACGGCGGTCATGGGCGTCGAGGACGCAGGCTTGAACACCAGCGTGTTGCCGCAGATGAGAGCGGGCCCCATCTTCCAGGCGGGGATGGCCAGCGGGAAGTTTCACGGGGTTATGATGGCGACCACACCCACGGGACGCCTGACCGTGTAGGCGACCGTCGTCGGTAGCTCCGACGGGGTGGTGTAGCCGAACATGCGCCGTCCTTCGCCCGCGGCGTACTCGATGATATTCATGGCCCGCTTGACCTCGCCCTGGGCGTCGGGGAGCGGCTTGCCCTCCTCGACGGTGATGCTGCGGGCCAGCTCATCGCCGCGACGCTCAAGGATTCCGAGCGCGCGGAACAGGATCGAGGCTCTCTGTGGCGCCGGGGTGTCGGCCCAAGCGGCCAGGGATGCGCTGGCCGCGTCGATGGCGCGCGAGGCATCGCCGCGAGTGGACGACTGGAACTCTCCTACAACCGTCGTCTTGTGGGCTGGGTTCTTGACCTGGTAGGTCTTGCCGGACTCCGAGTCAACCCACTCGCCGCCTATGAAGTTCTTGTGGACTTGCGCTTCAGCCATCCGGGTCCTCCTCAAATCTGTGCTGGCACTTCCATTCGAATTTCCGCGTAAACCAACCTGTTTGAAGTCCCGCTCATGTCCCCTTCGGCTTCGCTCAGGACATACTTCGACAGGCTCTCCGAAGATTCGTCCCGCAAAGCCGGGATCCCCTGCCCCGACAAGTCGGGGTCGGGGCGAGACCCATCGGGAGAGTCCGCGCCAATACCGATTGATTAAGGTGGCGGACAGGATGAGCGGAAATTTACCTCCGCTCGTGGTGGGTCCTTCGGCTGGCTCAGGACAGGCTTGTCGAACCATACGAGCGGTGGGGTGTGACGCTCTTTTTCAGAAACAGATACTAGCGGGCCCTCGGCGGGCCACTCAGTCCACCGTCGCTGGAGATGGGGACTGCCAAAGGTTAGCATCGGCTCGGGGTTCGAGCAAGTCTTGGACATGCGCGGCGCCGCCGTCCGTCCGGTTCCGCCGGTGCGGGCCTTGTGCTAAACTGCTGACCAAGCTTGAGATGACGCGGGAGGCGAAGACCGGCCCGCGTGTCCGACTGGAGTAAGGAGATTGGACGTATGGTTAAAGATGTTGTCAGAGGCCGCACCAGCCTGGAGCTCCTGGAAGACCTGGAAGAGTTCATCCCTGGGGGCGTGATCCATCGGGCCAAGCTCCCGGACCCGGTCAGGACTGTCTTTGCGAGAGGCAAGGGCAGCCGAATCTGGGACGTGGACGGCAACGAGTACATCGACTACATCATCGGCTCCGGACCCATGCTGCTGGGACACGCCCACCCGGCCGTTACCAGGGCGGCCCAGGAGCGGTTCGCCTCGGGCACTCAGTTCCTGCAGATCACGGATGTCACCCTGGAGCATGCCCGCAAGGTGCTTGAGGCCGTTCCCGGCGGCGAGCAGATCAAATTCACAGGCACTGGCAGTGAGGCGACCCTCCTCGCCATGCGGCTGTCCAGGGCCTATACGGGCAAGAACAAGGTGATGAAGTTCGAGGGGGCCTTTCACGGCACGCACGACTACGTCGCCTGGAGCACCAATCCCACCCAGCTGCTGCCGTTCCCCCGGGCCGAGGCCGACACCGCCGGCATACCTCCCGCCATCAGGGAGACCGTGCTGATCGCGCCATACAACGACGCCGATAAGACCTGCGAGTTGATCCGGCAGAACAGGGACGACCTGGCCGCCGTCATTCTTGACACCTCGACCAGGAACATCAAGCCCAAGCGGGAGTTCCTGGACGCCCTGCGCCGGTGCACCACGGAGAACGACGTCCTCTTGATAATGGACGAGGTGATCACCGGGTTCAGGCTGGCTTGGGGTGGGGCCCAAGAGCACTACGGTATCCACGGCGACCTGACAACGTTGGGCAAGGTCCTGGGTGGCGGGGTCAGCATCGGCGCTCTGGCGGGGCCGAAGGAGTACATGGGCCGGCTGGACCCGGCGCTGAAGGCCACCGGACAGTACGCCATGGGCAGTGGCACCTTCTCGTCCAATCCGCTGTCCGCGGCCACCGGCCTGGCGACGCTGAAGGAGATGGAGAAGCCCGGCACCTACGAAAAGCTGCACCGGTCGGGCGAGAGGCTCCGAGATGGCCTGCTTCAGGTGTGCCAGCGGCTGGAGGTGCCGGCACTGGTGGACAACGAGGGCCCGATAGTGGACATCAAGTTCACCGACCGGGATGAGATAACAGACTACCGCTCGTCCCTGGAGCAGGACCACGGACTGCACCAGAGGCTGTCCATCGGGATGATCAAGCGGGGCGTGTTCATGCTGGCGGCCGCCGGCTTCTACATCTCTCTGGCCCACACCGACGAGGAGCTGGACGAGACCGTCAACGTCTTCGAGACCGCCCTCCGCGAGGCACGATAAGGGGTAGCCGAGCCGGGTTCAGCGGTAGCCTAGACATTGATAGAAAATAGTATGCCGGGCACATGGTGTCATCCTGATGAGCCCCGACTAGTTGGGGCGAGGAAGGATCTGGGGTGGGGTCCACGTTGATGCCGTTTCTTGTACCCAACTGCCCAAGATTCTTCCCTCGCCTACCCCTGCATGCCGGGGACAATGTTCGGGGTCAGAATGACATGAAAGGCATACCGGTGGTGGTGATTTCCATCGTCCTGGTCATGCAATGAAAAAACGCCCCTGGAACTGCCAGGGGCGTGCCAGTTTTGTGGGTCGTCGATGCCGACGTGGGTAGATTATACACACCGTGTCGTGTGTCGGACCTTCGAGGCGGTCCGATCCGAGCACACTTACTGAAAAGACTTCCAAGGGAGAAGACGAATGGAGCGACGAGCCCTGGGACGGACCGGACGCACTGTCAGCGCCATCGGGTTGGGAACGGTCACGTTTGGGAGGGAGATCGACGAAGCGACTTCCTTTCGGGTGATGGACTACGCGTTCGAGAGAGGGATCACCTTTTTCGATACCGCCGAACTCTACGGTGGCGGTGCATCGGAGCGCATTGTCGGCAGGTGGATACGCGACCGAGGATGTCGGGACGAGATCACTCTCTGCACGAAAGTGGGCACCGGGGCCGGGGCCGCCAACATCCCAAAGGCGGTGGGAGACAGTCTTGCTCGTCTGGAGTTGGACAGTGTGGACATACTCAAGATTCACAATCCCGACCCCGAAGCGCAGGCCGGCGAGACGCTCTCAGCGATGACTTCGGAGATTGAGGCCGGACGCGTGCGGATAATCGGCTGCAGTAATTACTCGGCCGCCCTGCTGCGCGAGGCCCTGGAGGCGAGTGTGACAGGTGGATACCGTCGGTTCGACGTACTGCAGCCGCCCTATAGCCTGGTTGCCAGGGGGGGCGAGGATGAGCTGTTCCCGCTTTGCGTCCGCGAGGAGATCGCCATCACCGCGTACAGTCCTCTTGGCGCGGGGTTTCTGACCGGCAAGTACACGCCTGACCGAGAAGCAATTCCTCAGGACACTCGGTTCGGGGCGATGCCCGGCCACGCCGACATCTACTTCTCCGAGCGGAACTTCCGAATCGTCGATGCGCTGCGCTCCAAGGCCGAGGAGCTGGATGTGCCGATGGTGAGGTTGGCCATGGCCTACGCCATGGCCAACTCGGACATCACGTCGGTTCTCGTTGGAGCGCGGACAACTGGGCACATCGACAACGCGCTGGAGGCGCTCGACATGGGTCTGGACGAAGGGCTGCGCTCGGAGATGTCGTCGTGGCCGGAATAAACCGCCCCTGAAAGGCTCAGGGGCGGTTGCTTTTAGACTGTTTGGTGCCGAAGGTCGGATTCGAACCGACACGCCCGATAAAGGGCAACGGTTTTTGAGACCGCCGCGTCTACCATTCCGCCACTTCGGCTTTTTTCAGGCCTAACTGATCGCTGGGAAGCGCAACCGCACCCGTTCGACGGTCCGGTCTGTTAAGGAGGGTACGGCCGGACCCAAAAGACCCCAGCCTCATTATCCCCAACCGTCCTTATTCGGTCAATGGTGCCCGGCGGGCCGAAGATTCCGGTAATGGGGTGCAAAGAGCGGCATCGGCGTAGACCCCGCCACAGATACTTCGTCATCCTTCCGCGGAAGGACTCCTCAGGTTACCCGCGGCCAGAAAAATCACATCTCCATCTTCTTTTCGCCCGACAGGTAGACCTCGGGCTCCTTCTGGAAGGCCCGGTTGCAGCCCGGCCCGCAGAAGTAGTAGGTCTCGCCCTTGTACTCCCAGGTACCTCCGGACGGGTTCTTGGTGTCCACGTCCATGTTGCAGACCGGGTCCTTGGCGGTCGCCCTGCCTCGGCCGAACAGTGATATTCCCATGGTTTTCTCCTTATTGGAATACTTCGTTTCAGATGTGCGCTAAGAGCCGGAATAGAAGATCTGCAAAAGTGGTCTCCGAGCAGGGTGGTAAAAACCCTTTCGACCATCCCCCTGACCCCTTCCTGGCCAGGAAGGGGGAAGAATTTATAGCTGAGGGCCACCCCTTCGGCTGCGCTCAGGGACAGGCCCTCGG
>CAZEDC010000058.1:0-36798 GCA_964510985.1 uncultured Dehalococcoidia bacterium | reverse complement strand
GTGACCTTGCTGGACAACGGGTGCCTCAACACCCTGGGGACGCAGATACTCGACGAGTACGGTTTCCAGGCCGAGATAAGCCACTTCGCTGTTTTCGGCATCTGCGCTCGGTGCCGCCGAAAGTCTCCCGACACCGATGGGAACAGGGCCGAGAGGAAGGCAACGGTGGTCTCCGCTGGAGACGAGGCATCCTGAACGAGCCAGGCAACCTGAAAAGCCGAGAGCCGCTACAGAGAACTAAAGAAAATGGACATGGAATCCGGTGCGCTGGCTGCCCTGACACTCGGCTTCCTGCTGGGCCTCAAGCACGCGACCGACGCCGATCACGTGGTGGCTGTATCCACCATCGCGGGCGAGTACCGCAACGCATGGCGAGGCATCTGGGTGGGCGGCTCCTGGGGCCTGGGGCACACCACGCCTCTGCTGGCGCTGGGCACCGTCATCCTCGTTTTCAAGGACGCTGTGCTGGACCGGTACGATTCGGTGGCCCCAGCATTAGAGTTCGGTGTCGCGCTCATGCTTGTTTTCCTGGGCGCGCAGGTGTTTTGGAACCTTCGTCGCGGACGTCTACACCTACACGAGCACTCTCACAACGAGGGGCCCCACGTCCATATACACGCCACCCACGATCCGAGCGCCAACGTCGATGTTGAAAAGCCGCACGGGTTCTTCAGGCCGGGCAAGCCTTTCTTCAGGCTGAAGTCATACACCATAGGTGTAGTACACGGCCTGGCCGGCAGCGCGGCCGTCATGCTGGTGCTGCTTCCGACCCTCTCCTCGTTCTGGGTCGGGGTCGGTTACCTCCTGTTGTTCGGTGTAGGGACCATGCTGTCCATGGCGATCATAACCCTGGTACTGGGAGTACCCTTCGCCGTGTCGGGCGGCTACCAGCGGGTAAACGGGGCGGTCTCCCGTGTCGCTGGAACCGCCAGCCTCCTGTTTGGATTCGCCCTCATGTCCGACCTGGCGTTAGGCACCGCCCTCATCCCCTTCTAGCGCAAGCCTCGAAGGCGTCAGCCGTTAGACTACCCGCACTACAACATACTCTCCAAAGGACTGTTCCGCTATGTCTGACTGTATGGGCGGGTTTAAAACCTGCCCATACACGTAGCTCTGGTGTTCTACAGGAGATTGAGCTATGATGACGGCTGATCTCTGTTCCGGCGGGACGTCAGATGCCGACTCTCCTTGCCCTAACAGAAAAACCCCCAGCCGAGGGTGACAAGATCACGGAGCGGTCACTGGCCGTGCTGTGGCAACGGGCCCACACGCTAACGTCCGGGCTGGTCACCGAGAACGGTCGCCGCCTCCGGGTCTTGTATCCGGGAAGGCCCAACACCGGCGCAGGACCGGACTTCCACGACGCCGCGATCGCCGACGAAGACGGCGACATCGTCACCGGAGACGTCGAACTCCACCTGAAAGCCCCCGACTGGTACGGGCACAAGCACCACACCGACCCCAACTACAACGGTGTGATACTCCACGTGGTGCTTCGGCACGGCAAGGAAGCGGGCTCGCGACAGCGATCGGGGATTTTTGTCCCCATTGTCGCGCTCAACCAAGACCGCCGGACCCTCACAGGCCCGGGGACACCCGTAACCGCTACGGGTCTGGCGCCCTTTAGACAGATGGACGAGGAAAAACTGGGCGAGTTCCTGGACCATGCCGGCGACGAGAGGTTTTTCGCCAGGAGTCGGGATTTTTCTCTGGAATTAAAGGCAACGGAACCCGATCAAGTGCTGTACTGCGCCATGATGGAAGCTCTGGGATACGCATCCAATCGGCGGCCCTTCAGGGAGCTGGCGCGGCGGGTGCCCGTGGCGTCGCTGACGCGCCTGAGGAGAGAGCCCGCGGGTACAAGGCTCCTGGCGCTGAAGGCTGCGTTGATCGGCGGCGCCGGACTGCTTCCTAACGTCAAGCATCCCCAGGAGGCGCTGGAGTTGAACCGCCTGTTCGTAAGGCTGGGTGTCAGTGGGGCCATGCCCGCAGACCGTTGGCGGTTTTTTCGGGTAAAGCCATCGAACCATCCGCTCAGACGGCTGGAGGGGGTCGCCGAGCTACTGGACCGCTACCTGGACTCCGGCCTGGTCCGGGGCCTGGAGGAGAACGTCCGGGTAGGTGAAGTCCGGCGGCTGGTGGATCGGCTGTCTGCGCCGCCGTTCATAGGCGGAGGACGGGCCTCCGACATGGCGGTCAACGTGGTGCTGCCCTTCCTTCACGCCTGCGCCGGTATCCAAAAGGCCTCGGACCTCGGCGCAAGTTGCGTCGGACTCTACCGTGCTTTCCCAAGACTCCAGGACAACGAGATTACCCGTGAGATGGCCAGGCTGCTGGACCAGGGCCGCCCTCGAAAAATCGTGACCGGCGCCCGACGACAGCGGGGGCTTATCCACTTTTACAAGAGATTTGTCCGGGGTGGGGATGGTCCGTCCTTGGCGGAAAACTGACCTCCGGTCGGATGCGATTCCTCACTCCGGGAGAGTGAGGAGAGTCAGTGGTCCAATTGACTCTACTTATACACCTGGTTTACCCAACCCGGCCCGACCCCGGTCACGTCGGGAAACAAGGCATGTCCCCATCCAGGTATCGGGGCCCTCTGCGTAGGAGGTGGCATCTTGCAGGTTCGATCTGGCACAACTAGCACATCGGGCTAGCTAGCCCAGCCGTTTTTCTCCCCGGCCATTGTCTGATGATGGCCCTACGACCCGGAGTCGTGCTTCTCCCGGAACGTTGCCACAACCGGCTCCACCAGCTCAACGTATGCTTTCTTGCGCCCCCGAAACCGGAAAAAGAGCCACTGGAGGATTCCTCTAATCCCGCCGATCCGGGTGTCCCATTGGACGGACCACAGGATCCCGCCGTTGACTGCTCGGAGGGAGTCGGTCCTGTGCGCCCAGGAGGAGTCCAGCGCCTCCTGTGTCCTGCCTGCCGGATACCTGAAGGTGCATCGCCAGGTGATCCGCTCCGGCTCCTCATCGGCGTAACGGACAATCTCTTCCTGGGTGACCAGGGTATCGCCGTCTGTCTCCAGGACCTTGCCGTACTCTTTCTGGAACGCCTCTTCGTCGATGGGACCGTCCGCACCATAGCCGGTGACGTGCCGGTAGAACTCTTCGATAGGTGCATCGACGATGGTCGATAGGCGCAGTTTAGGCATCCCCTGTCCTTTGTTGAACCACCTGTTTCCTGCCGTCGGGCCCGACGTGGATTATACCAGGGCGGGAGTGCAGCGGCAGCCGTCGATACTTACGTTTTGGGTTGTCGATTCCGCTCTGGTTCGACGGGCTCACCATGAGCAGAACCTTAAAATACCGCTCACCCTGAGCCTGTCGAAGGGTCGGAGGCAGTAAAATTCATGGTTCGAACGGCTTTCCGTGGAGCCGGGGCAGGCACTTTGAGCGGGAGGAGAGTTGTGGTCGCCATCCGGCTCAGGTGCAATAGCCGTTCAGGCGGTCCCAGCGGCGCCTCTCCTCGGGCCGCTCCTCCGGGTCCCCGAACCCTCCTCCGCCCGACGAGAGGCAGACGATCAGGTCGCCGGGCTTCACCAGGACTCCAGTCTCCTTGGACCGTAAAACCCTCTCTTTGCCATCAGAAATTATTTTGTACAAGTGGGGCAGTCCCGGGCCGCCGCCAAACAGGCCGTACGGAGGAACAATCACCCCGTCGCCGGCCGTGTTGAGCCGGGCCTCGCCTCCCTCGTACACCATCTCACAGACAGCGCCCAGCCCGCCACGCCAGGCACCGTTGCCGCCCGAGCCGGGGCGGAACTCGTCCCGCCGGACCAGGAACGGAAAACGCTCCTCGGTCACCTCGATGCTGGGGCTCCTGATCCCGCCCACGGCCTGTATCTCTCCGACGTTGGACCAGCCGTCGTGGCCCTGTGAGGCACCGCCGCCTCCCCGGGCACGGAAGAAGTGCCAGATGAACTGTCGCCCGGTGCGCGGATCGGTACCGGTTATGGCGAATCGCAGGCGGCGGGAGAATCCCGCGTTGACCGCATGGGGCACGGCGGGGGCCAGGGCCTTGAATATGGCCTCGATCACCTCCTCGGCGCAGTGGTTGGTGCTCATGGCCACCGGCGCCGGAGGACTGGCGTTGACTATAGTCCCCCTGGGGGCTATCACCCGGACCGGCCGCATGGACCCCTCATTCTTGGGCACATCGGCCGGCGCCAAGTACATGGTGGCCGCATGGGCCAGTGAGCGGGTGTTGGCGTAAGCACTGTTTAGGAATCCCGTGACCTGGAGGCTGGACTCGCTCAGGTCGATGGTCATTGTGTCGCCGTCGATTGTCACCGCGGCCCGGATGGGTATCATCACGCTGTCGAACCCATCGTCGTCGATCAGCGACTCGCCTTTGTAAACCCCGTCGGGCCAGTCGGAAATGAACTGCCTGACCTGCGTCTCGGTGGCGGCCAGGATATCGGAGACGCACGCCATCAGCCGGTCGGGGCCGTAGCTGTCCAGCAGGGCCCCGATGCGCTGGGCCGCGATGCTTACCGAGCCGATCTGCGCGTTGAGGTCGCCGAGAAAGTTCTCCGGGTGGCGTACGTTGGCCGACAGCATATGGAGCAGGTCGCGTATGGGCTTCCCACGTTTGTAGATCCTGAGCGGAGGGATGCGCAGCCCCTCCTGATAGATCTCTGTCGCCGCTGCGTTATAGCCGCCGTGGGTCGCCCCGCCGATGTCGCTGTGGTGTGCCCGGTTCACCGCGTAGAACAGCGGCTTGCCGTCACTGAAGATAGGCCGTATGACGGTGATGTCGGGCAGGTGGCTGCCGCCGAAGTAGGGATCGTTTAAAGCGAAAAGGTCTCCCTCCGCGATCTCATCGCCGAAGTACTCTTTGACCGCGACACCGGCCGGCGCCAGGGCGCTGATGTGAACGGGGATGCCCTCGCCCTGAGCCACCAGTTGGCAGTCGGCGTCAAGGATGGCGGTAGAGAAGTCGCGGGTGGAGTTGAGGATCTGCGACATGGCCGTACGAATCATCACCTCGGTCATCTCCAGAGCGATGGACTCCAGACGGTTTTCGACCACGGCCAGGGTGATGGGGTCGGGTTTCTTTGCCCTTACGGGGTCCTTCCCGACGTCCACGGCGTCCCTCTCCAGGCCAACCGTGAGGCTGATGCAACCGTACCGATCGACCGTAGCCGAGTCCCACTCCTCCACCAGGACTGTGGTGAAGTCCGACTCCAGGACTGCGGGACCTCGGACCTCGGATTCGGGAGGCAGCCGGTCCAGCGCGTACACCGGGACCTGCCGCCATTCGCCCGTGTAGACCTGGCGGTCTCTTTTGCGCGGGTCCGCCGGTTCGCCGCTGGTCGCCCGGTCGGGCAGGACGATCCTGTCCAGCTTCCCGAACACTGAGACGCGAAGGGTGACCAACCGGACCTCCTGGTCCACCTGATGATAGGAGAAGAGTTCCTCGTAGCGGCGGTGAAAGTTCGACGCCCACTGGGATACCAGCTCACCTGCTTCCTGGGACAGGTCGGGCAGGGGAACGTTGACCTCGTAAATCTGGTCCAGGTACCGCATGTCGGCGGATATCCGGACCAGGATGCGCTCATCGGAGAGCCCCTGAGCACTCAGCCGCTCCCGACCCTGGGCCTCCAGTTCGTCCATGATGGAACGCACCGCGTCCAGGTCGATGCCGTCGAGGCCGGCCGGGTAGGACCTGGAGAAGTCGTACTGGAGGTCGGTGGCCAGCATACCGAAGGCCGAGAGCACAGGAGCCGCCGCGGGAATGTATACCTTCTCGATCTGGAGCTGGCGGGCGACCCTGGTAGCGTGGAGGCCCGACGCCCCGCCGAAGGCGAGCAGTGCAAACCCTCTGGGATCGACGCCTCGTTTGACCGACATCAGGCGTATGCCCTCGGCCATGGCTGTGGATACCACCTGGTGTACCCCAAACGCCCCCTCGATGGTGGACAGGCCCAGCGGCTCAGCCACATGTCTGTGGAGAGCCTCCTCGGCGGCCTGGGGGTCCAGTTCCGCCTTGCCGCCCAGGAAGTTTTTGGGGTCCAGATAGCCAAGCAGCAGGTTGGCGTCGGTGACCGTCGGCGATGAGCCTCCACGACCGTAACAGGCTGGGCCAGGGTTGGCGCCAGCGCTCTCGGGGCCGACGTGGAGGATGCCCCCGGGGTCGACTCGTGCTATGCTCCCTCCTCCAGCGCCCAGGGTCTGTATGTCTATCATGGGCACGGCCAGCTTCCAGCCGCCCTCGAACCGCTCGGTGGTGAGATGAGGGGTCCCATCTTCCACAAGGGAGATGTCCGTGCTCGTCCCGCCCATGTCAAAACCGATTACTCTGGGCTCGCCCGTAAGTTGACCATAGTGGCCCGCACCGGCAACGCCTCCGGCCGGGCCAGACAGGACGGCCCGCACCGCCAGTCGCACAGAGTCGTCGATGGCGGCCACCCCGCCGTTGGACTGCATTATCAGTACGCCGCCGGCCCGGTCCGCCGACGCGAACCGTTCCTTGAGCCGGAGCAGGTAGTCGCCCAGCACCGGGCCCACGTAGGAGTTGACCACGGTGGTACTCAGGCGGTCGTACTCCTTTATTTGTGGGAGCACCTGGTGGGAGAGTGATGTATAGATGTTGGGAAACCTGGCCCGGATTTTTTCCAGCGCCCGACGCTCATGGTCCGGGTTTTGAAAAGAAAAGAGAAAGCAGACGGCCAGAGACTCCACCCGCTCGTCCCTCATTTTGTCCAAGGCCCTGTCCAGGGCGTCATCGTCCAGCGGCGCCTCCACCGAGCCGTCCCAGCGGACGCGCTCTGGGATTCCCAGGCGCAGATAGCGGGGGACCAGCGGCTCCACCGGCGTCATCCGCAGGTTGTAGCGGTCCTCTTTCAACCCCTCCCGCATCTCCAGTAGGTCACGGAACCCTTCGGTGGTTATCAGGCCAACCCTGGCGCCTTTACGCTCCACCAAGGCGTTGGTCGCCACCGTGGTTCCATGAATGATCAAATCGGTCGAGGCCAGTAGGTCCTGTGTGGAGACACCGTATGCTCCGGCCACCTCGTCAAGTCCGGCAACGACCCCTTCGGAGGGATCATGTGGCGTGGAAGGGGTCTTGAAATAGCGCGGCGCCTCATCGTTCCTGGTGACCACCAAATCGGTGAAGGTGCCGCCGACGTCGATCCCTATTCGGTACACTAACCTCTCTCCTTACGAAGCACTCCCCATTTAACCATCTTAAGAAACGGGTCGATGTATTAAAGTCCGGACGCCGATAGCCATAGTTGGTCTCCGGGGAATGAGTAGTGTGCACCGGGACGGCAATGACCAATTACACCCCATCAACAATGGATGGCCGATTTCCCCTGGCGGGGGAGACGGCCTCATAGCAGTGGGCCACCCGAAGCATCAGCGCCTCCTCGAAGGGGCGGCAGATGAGCTGCAACCCGATGGGCAGGCCGCTCTCGGTGAATCCGCAAGGGATGCTGATGGCAGGGAGACCTGTGGCGTTGGACGGGCTTGTGTTCCTGGCTATGGCGCCCGAGCCGGGCCCCCTGACAACATGCTCGATGCCGCCGATCGTGATGATTCGAGCGTCGATTCGGGGGGCGGGTATGGGCACAGTTGGCGTCACCAGGAAGTCCACTTCTTGCAACACATGGACGTGCTCTTCCTTGATGAGCCTCTGGGCTTTCATTGCCTTGGAGTAGTCGCGGCCCAGCACGAACTGTCCGCTCAGCGCGAGATAGAGGGGGTCGGGCCCGTAGTCCTCACGACTCTTCGCGATGAAGGGCTCATGGACCACTAGGGTGTCCGCCATGGCCGCCGCCCTGATGGCGCCTATGTACCTCATGCTTGGGAGTGAGACCTCTCTCGTCTCGACCCCCAGGGCTTCCAGGTCCCCAATGGCCCTTTGGACCGCCGCCTGGACATCGGTATCCAGCATGTCGAAGTAGTGGTCGGCCGGCACTCCCATTTTGAGCCCGCGCAGGTCTGTCTCCAGGTCGGCCGAGTAGTCGGGGACCGGCACCGGTACGGTGCTGGGGTCCAGCGGGTCGTAACCCGCGATGGCCTGGAGGACCAGGGCGGCGTCTCTCACGGACCGGGTCAGGGGGCCGATGTGGTCCCCGTTGAAGCTTGTCATCAGCAAGCCCCGCTGACTTACTCTGCCGAAGGTCTGCTTGACGCCGACGACACCGCAGAAGTTGGCCGGGACCCGCACCGAGCCGCCCAGGTCGGTGCCCAGGGAGGCATAGGTGACTCCCGCGGCCACGTTGGCGCCGCCGCCCCCGCTGGATCCGCCGGGAACGTGGTCCACAGCCCAGGGGTTGTGCACCGCGCCGTAATGAGGGTTGTTGGAGGTGACGCCCATGGCGAACTCCTCCAGGTTCTCCTTTCCGAGAACGATGGCCCCGGCGTTCTTGCACAGGGTCACAACGCGGGCATCCTCCCCGGCCACGTTGTCTGTCAACACCTTGGAGCCCACTGTGGTCCTGATACCGGCGGTGGCCAGGTTGTCCTTGATGCCGATGGGGACGCCGTGTAGGGGGCCCAGGTACCGGCCCCGGCTTAACAGGGCATCGCTCTCCCTGGCATCGGCCCTGGCCTGGTCGTGAAGGATCGTGATAAAGGAGTTGAGGGTGGGCTGAAGCCTGTCTGCCTGGTCCAGGGCCGCCTCCGTGACATCCACCACCGAGACTTTTTTGTCCCTGATCAACGGGGCCAGCTCAGAAATGGTGAGTTTGAGGATATCTTGGTCGGGCATCACTGCTCTACCTGCTCCCTGGCCTTCAGCAGCCGAACTGACATGACGTCGGAGAGGTCCAGCTCCCGGAGCTTATCCATCTCTTCCAGGTATTGCTCCAGCGCGGGAGCCATCCTCTCAAGCTCTTCGTCCGAGAACTTGAATCCACCGTAGTCGCGGACCATCGCCTTGAGGGTCTCTATTTGTATTGCCAAGCTGCTACCTCCCTGACACGCGGCTGGGCCGCGGGATACCGGACGGCGACGAATGAGGGGCCGGTCTACGGTGCCGGTAGGATACGCCCGCGGCCCGGCTGTTTCAACCCCCGGCAGGCCGCGGCGATAGGTAAGAGGTCCTGTGGTAGTACTGGGATCCTCTGAGAGGCCGGAACCGCCAAGATAAGTCCCAAACGGTGCCCAGAATACCCGCCAGAACACCAGGAGGTAGCCATTGAGGGCGGAGTAGACTACAATGTCGACGTAAAAAGGCCGGGACAACCGGCCGAAACCGTAAGGAGATCGATGGCGAAAAAGGAAGCAATAGAGGTCGAGGGTACCGTCACCGAAGCTCTGCCCAGCGCCAATTTCAGGGTCGAGCTGGCAAACGGGCATAAGGTTCTGGCGTATGCGTCCGGCAGGATGCGCCGTCACTTCATCCGGATATTGCCGGGCGACCGGGTACTGGTCGAACTATCTCCCTACGACCTCACCCGTGGCAGAATCACCTACCGTTTCAAATAGGTTTCGGCGGCCCCGAACTCTCTAGGGGCCATCCCATAAACCAGGGTGGCTTCTTCTCGCCCACCCTCAAGAGTTTTTATATCTGAGGGTTCCAACAGGCCCCAACCAGAGGGGGATACCGCCTCCGGACTCTCCTCTTCGAGTATTTTGGGATGAGTTCTAGCCGGATAGGCCAAAACAGCCTGCCGGTACCGCTAGGGCTTCAGGTCATCCAAAAGCAAGCTTACTTCGATACTCTTCACCAGGTCGCGGTCCTCCTCGTAGATCGACAGCGCCTCTTCGAGGTCCGCGATAGCGTTCTCCATGTCCCCCTGATCTCTGTAGACCAACGCCCTGTTCACGTAGGCATCGGCGAACTCCAGCTTTAGCTCGATGGCCCGGTTGAAATCGTCCAGCGCCAGGGCCAACCGCTCTTCGTTGTAATAGGCGATCCCTCTGCCGTTGTAGGCCAAGGCGAAGTCTGGGAGGAGGCGGATCACCAGCCCATAGGCGGGAATGGCGTCCTCGTATTGCGCCGCCCTGAGCAGATTGACGGCACGGCTGTACTCGAATAGTGCCTGTACCTCAGGTGTCGGCTCGGGCGTCGGCTCCGGGCTGGGCGTGGCCGAGGGTGAGGGTACCGGACTGGGAGACGGCACCGCCGTGGAGGTTGGGGCAGGAGGGGGCGCCGCTGTTGGAGTCGGGACGCCGGTGGTCTCCGAGTCCGAGCAGGCGGCGACCAGCACCGTGCCCACCAACAACAACACCGAAACACGTACTGCAAGGCCCATTTAGTCCTCCCCGACCACCTTACTCAATCGCTTCTCACACCGAGATTTAAACAAGGATAGCATATACTTACTCCACCGCACGATGGACCGGTTCTCAGCACCGATGATCCGGAATCTGAGTACCTGCACAGTTGACAGTCGGGCTACCGGCGATTCAATCTGGAGACGACCACTGAGATAGACTGCCCGTCCGAGTCCTAAATTCGACCGCCGGAAAAGTCACGTTTGAACTAGGCCATGAGTATATCCGGTCCCGAATACAGTAGAGAATCGCCGGCTGACGCCGAGCCGGTCGCACCGGAGGTCATCAGGCCCCCCGACGACCCTCTTTTTGTCTACGATGTGAATGGTGTTTGCAGATGGGTCAACCAATTCGGGGAGGCGCTACTGGGTTTAGACGCCGGCCGCATCGTGGGACGGACCGCGTCCGAGTTGTTTACCGGCCGGTCCGGCGTTCAGACCGCGGCCTGGCGGCGTTCCGTTGAGACAAAAAAGTCCTCCCGCTTCGTCTCCAGGACAACGGTGGCCGGACAGACATCGCAGATTCAGACCAGCATCTTTCCAGTCATGGACTCGGCAGGCGATGTCCAGTCGATCGTGTGCGTTGAGCGACGTCTCCCGGTTTCGGACGCCAGGAGAGAAGAGTCGCCGGTCCTGGAGGCTGAGAGCGCCCCTATCGCCGAGATCGCCGGCACATTGAGTTCCAGCCTGAACATTGAGGACGTGTATGAACGGTTTGCGTCCGAGGTGAAGACGTTGGTCGGCTTCGACCGAATAGCCGCCATTGTCGTTGACGATAAGTCTCAGACGATGGACAGCCTCTACAGCGCCGGGCTGGACCCGGACAGCCTCAGACCATGGCGCCACTGGCCCTTAAAGGACACAGGTATCCACTGGGCCGTCCAGCGGCGGGAAACCGTGATCGAACGAGACCTGTCGGACCCACCAGCACGGAGGTTCATCGACAACGAGACGCTGCTGAAGTCGGGGTTCCGGTCGGGCATCAGGGTGCCGATGGTCATAAACGACAAGGTCATCGGCGTCATTACTCTGTGGAGCCTCGAGGTTGACTCGTACGGACCTCGAGAACAACGGATCCTGGAACGGTTGGCCGAACAGATAGCCCCGGCAGTCGAAAACGCTCGGGTACACGGCGAGACCCAGCGTAGACTGGAGACTCTCCGCTCGACTCAGGAACAGTTGATCCGCGTCGAGCGCTTAAGGGCTATGGGGGAGCTGGCCAGTGGCGTGGCCCACGACTTCAACAACGCACTCACCGCCATCCTGGGCCGGACCCAACTGCTAATCGACCAGATTACAGACGACGCAGCCCTTAAATCCCTCCGCGTCATCGAGCAGTCTGCACAGGATTCCGCACAGATGGTCATGCGAATCCTGGAATTCGCACGGGTCGATTCCGTAGCCGAGCCCACACCCGTGGATCTCGATCAACTGATGGCCGATGTCGTCGAGCTTACCCGACACAAGTGGTCAGACGAAGCCCAAAGCAAGGGCCAGAACATTCAAGTGCGAATCCGTCGAGGCCGGGTACCGATGGCCCTTGGAAACTACTCGGAGCTTCGGGAGGTCCTGGCGAATATAATCATCAACGCCTACCAGGCCATCACCGGCGACGGCCTGATCGAGATCAGCGCCGAGAGCTCTCACGGAAAGGTCTATGTCTCTGTGTCGGACAACGCCTCGGGTATAACCCCGGAGGTTAGCAAAAGGATCTTTGACCCCTTCTTCACCACCAATCTCGAGACAGGAACCGGACTTGGGCTCAGTGTCGCCTTCGGGATCATCTCAAGACACAACGGGACCATCGACTTGGACACCGAAGAAGGGGCCGGCACCACCATGAGGATCTCCCTGCCCATGGCCACGACAGGCCCCGGGGCCGGCAAAACGGAGGTCCCGGCCTCGGAGACGCCGACCGGGCCCGCCCATATACTGGTGATCGAGGACGAACCCTTGATCCTTGACATCATGGCCCGGATTCTGGGAACGCAGGGCCACACGGTGGCGCTGGCACCCAACGGTGAAGAGGGTATTTCCCTGTTTGAAAAAGGCCGGTACGACATGGTCTTCACCGATCTGGGGATGCCGGGCATGTCCGGCTGGGACGTTGCCAGGGCTATCAAGGACCGCAACAACGAGGTCCCTGTAATCATGATTACGGGGTGGGGTGCGGCTATCGACCCCGCCGATGTCCTCAACAAGGGCGTGGATGGTATCGTCGCCAAACCATTCAACGTCCAGGGGCTACTTGACGTGGTCCAAAAATTCCTTTAGAAAAGTCCTGAAAGAGCGTCCCGGCTTGTCTACCTGATGCCCGCCCAATGACCTACCATACCGGTATTGTGCGCTAGGCGCCAGGATGCGCCTGACGCCAAAGGAGGAGAATTGATACGCAGCTTAGACGGCATCAGACCGAAGGTTCACCCCGATGCCTTCGTCAGCGAGTTCGCGTACGTCATCGGCGATGTGGAGATCGGCGAGGGCTCCAGCATCTGGCCCGGCGCTGTTGTCAGGGGAGATACAGGCAAGATCACCATCGGCCGCCAGACGTGCGTCCAGGACAACTCGGTGGTACACGGCGACGCCGACGTGACCATAGGAGACAACGTCGTGATAGGCCACACGGTACTGTGCCATGCCAAGACTGTCGGCGACCGCGTGCTGGTGGGGAACGGCGCCACCGTCAACGACGGCGTGGAGGTCGGCGAGGACTGTCTGCTGGCATCCGGTACCATGGTGGTCGATAACATGGTTATCCCACCGCGCTCCATCGTGACCGGGCTCCCCGGACGCATCCGAGGCCAGGTCGAGGAGCGCCACATCGCCCTCTCCAAGGGATTCAACGACCAGTACATCGAGAAGGCCAAGCGGTACAAGGGGCAGGGGAACCTGGAATCGGCCCGTTAGGGACCCTATGGCGACCACTGTCCCGTTTACATCTGGTCCGGGGCCGCCATCTGCATCAGGCCGAGGCAGCGGGCCAGGACCGTGCGGGCGGCGTCCACCAGCTTGAGGCGGGCCTTCGTCAGTGCGGCGTCCGCGGGCTCGCTGGAGACCACCCGACACTGCTGGTAGAACCAGTGAAAGGCCGTGGCCAGTTCCAGTGAGTAATGGGGAAGGTGGTGCGGCTCCAGGTTGGCGGCCATCATCTCAATTAGCTCGGGCAGGCTCACCATCTTGCGGATAAGCGCCAGCTCGGCATCGTGGGTCAAGAGCGCAACATCGCCGTCTGAGTAGTCGATTCCCCTCTCTCGGGCGAGTCCCAAAATACTGGTGATCCGGGCGTGGGCGTACTGGACGTAGTAGACCGGGTTCTCCGATGACTCTTTTTTAGCCAGGTCCAGATCGAACTCCATCTGGCTCTCGGGCGAGCGGGACAGGAAGAAGTAGCGGCAGGCATCGGCGCCCACCTCTTCCACCAGCTCCCGCAGGGTGACGATTTCGCCCGCACGCTTGGATACCTTCACCAGCTCGTCGCGTCGCTTCAGGGAGACCATCTGGGAGATCATGAGGGTCAGTTTCTCGGGCGGGACCCCCAGGGCGGCGACCACCGCCTTCATCCGGGAGACATGGCCCTGGTGGTCCGCCCCCCAGATGTCGATGACCTGGTCGAACCCGCGCTGGACAAACTTGTTGTAGTGGTAGGCCACGTCGGTGGCGAAATAGGTGGGAACGCCGGTGCTGCGAACCAGCACGGCGTCTTTGTCCTCGCCCAGGGCGGAGGAGGCGAACCAGGATGCTCCTTCCCGTCGGACGATATGGCCGTTTTGTTCCAAAAGCCGCATGGCTTCGTCGTATTGCCCGTCGGAATAGAGGCTTTGCTCGCTGAACCAAACGTCGAACCGAACGCCCAGTGTCTCCAGGTCGGCCTGAATTGCCTCCACCATTTTTTTTAGACCTATCTCGCCGACCTCTCCCATGGCCCGGTCAGTGGGCATGGACAAAAAACGGTCGCCCACTTCTTCTCGAATCTCTCGGGCGAGGTCCACCATGTACTCCCCCAGGTAGCCGTCGGGGGGTACATCTGCGTCCAAGCCGTGGAGCTGGCGGTAACGGGCGAGGAGGCTCTCGTTGAAGCGGTCCATCTGATTGCCGGCGTCGTTGATATAGTACTCCCGCTCCACGTCGTAGCCCGTGGCCTCCAGGACGTTGGCCAGGGCGCTGCCAATAACCGCGCCCCTGGCGTGTCCGATGTGCAACGGCCCGGTGGGGTTTACGCTGACGAATTCCACCTGGATGCGTTCGCCATTTCCCGCCTCCACGCTGCCGAACCGGACCCCTGCGTCCCGGATACGGTCCACCTGTTGGGTCAACCAGCTGGGGCTCAAGGAGAAGTTGATGAATCCGGGCGGGGCCGCCCAGACTCTTTCGAGTGCACCCCCGGTCGGGACCAGTGGCACCAGTTTCTCGGCTATCTCCATAGGGTTCATCCGCATGGGACGGGCCAGCTTCAGAGGCAGGCTGGAGGCAAAATCGCCGTGGTCAGGGTTCTGAGGACGTTCGACTGCCGGCGAATCGATCTCGCCGGGCGGCAGGACATCGCTGTGCTGGGCGTAGTCCAACGCCGTATGCAGCAGTTCGTCGATGTGGACTCTCATTGTTTTATTCAAGATAGATCCTTAGCGCCGCCCGGCCCGCTGGAAATCCGCGTGACGGCAGACACCCGCATCGTTCCGCACCAGGCCCAAAATACCAGACGGGGGGCGAGGACGCCAGCGCCGGATGGACCTGTTGCCCGGGCTATTCACAACCGGGCGGATAAGACCTGGACGATACCTGAGTCCCATTTGAATCGAACATACCGGCCGAGTCCGGGTCGCTATTGCTCCAGACGGCTGAGCCGCGTCCGAAGCTGAATCCGCCCCACTGGCTATGGACCTCGTTGGTGTAGATTCTCACCACGTCGCCCGGGGCCAGTTGGTGGGACGGAAACTCGAACACGGGTGTCGTGTCGGAGATGTCCTGGAGTTTCCAGCCCGCGAGGTCCTGAACGGCGTCGCCCAGATTGGTTATCTCGACGTACTCGTCGGGCTCGTACCTGTTGACCGTGCCATCGTAGAAGATGCAGGAGATCACCACGTTGGGACCAATGGTCTGCACCGGCGTCGGAGCCGGCGTGACCGTGGGTATGGGGGCCGCCGTCGGCTGTGGCGTCGCGGTCGCGGCCGGGACAGGCGTGGGGGTCGCGGCCTGCGTGATTATATAGGTCAGCGACGCCTGCATGGTTGCCGACGCCGGGCCGCTGGGCTCAGGGGTTTCCGACGGGGTCGAGGTTGGAACCACGGTGACCGTCGGTCGGGGTGTGGAGGTCGGCGAAGGTGTAGTCGTAGGTTGAGGGGTCGGCGGAGGTGTAATCGTAGGTTGAGGGGTTGGCTGAGAGTTGGCCGTAGGTTGGGGGGTCGGCTGAGAGGTGGCCGAAGGTTGGGGGGTCGGCTGAGAGGTGGCCGTAGGTTGAGGGGTTGGCTGAGAGGTGGCCGTAGGTTGGGCGGTTGGCTGAGAGGTGGCCGTAGGTTGAGGAGTCCGCGGAGTGCCGGAGCCAGAGGCCGCACTCAACGTCTCCTTCACGTGTATCGAGTAGGTAGGGGTGGGCGTTGTGACAACCGTCGGAGCGGGCTTGGGATCCAACATCGGGGATCGGCGTACCAGTCAAGAGCGTTCCTACACCCGGTAGTTTAACAGGTTCGCAGAGGGCTGAAGGTTTCCGGGACCGTTAGACAGGTTTTATCGCAGGCATAAGGCAGGTGACTCTTCGACCGGCTCGGAGTGGCCTTTCGACAAGCTCAGGGTGAGCGGGGAATCCAGGTCAGGGCAAAACCTCGACGCGGACGCCGCCCAGTGCGCTTTTGTCCACAATTCCACCGATGACGGCGGTGGTCTGAACGTCACCGGCTTTTAGCTCGTGTATCAGTTCGTCCAGCCGTTCCGGCGCCACGGAGATCAGAAGACCTCCCGAGGTCTGGGCGTCGCAGAGCAGGAGACGCGTCTCTTCGTCCAGGTCCGGGTGCCACCGGACGACCTCGGCGACCGATTCCAGGTTGCGATGGGTCCCGCCGGGGGCGATGCCTTGCTCCAGGAGTTCACGGGCGCCCTCCAGCACGGGCACTTTACCCAGCTCGAGCCTGGCGGCCACGTCGCTACCATCGAGCATCACCTTCAGGTGGCCCAGCAGGCCGAAGCCGGTGACGTCCACGCAGGCGTTGGCGCCGACTCTCATCATGGCCTCGGCCGCAGCCCGGTTGAGGACGGACATGTTCCTGACGGCGTTATCCAGGACTTCGGGCCGGGCCCGTCCTTCCTTGCCGGCGGTGGTGATGATGCCGGTGCCGATGGGCTTGGTTAGGACCAGGACGTCGCCGGGTTTTGCGCCGGCCGCGGTGACCTGTAGGCCGGGCTTGATGACACCGGTGACCGCCAGGCCGTACTTGGGCTCTTTGTCGTAAACCGTGTGTCCGCCGACGATCAGGACGCCCGCCTCCTGCGCCTTGGAGGCACCACCCTTAAGCACCTCGCCCAGGATCTCTTTGGGCAGCTCAACGGGGAAGCCGACGATGTTCATGGCCAGAATGGGTCTGCCGCCCATGGCGTAGACATCGCTGAGGGCATTGGCGACCGCCACCTCTCCGTAGGTGAAGGGGTCGTCGACGATGGGTGGGAAGAAGTCCACCGTCTGGATTAGAGCAAGCTCGTCATCCATCCGGTAGACGGCGGCGTCGTCACCCGCGTTGACCCCGACCAGCAGGTTTGAGTCGGTTATCTTGGGTAGCTGGCGCAGCACCTGCGCCAGGTCCTTAGGACTGAACTTGGCGGCTCAACCTGCGCAGCCGGCCAGGGCCGTCAGCCTTATCTCGTCTGGCAATGGTGTCGCTCCTTCCGTCTCGTTGACCGTACACGACTGTATACAGTCGATAAAGTATAGCATATGGGTTATCGGCAGACTGGTTTATAAAACATGATCGGTTGCCGCTACTCCACGGCATACCCCTTGGGGGCGTAGGCCGCGGCGTCGCCGTCGCCGGGCAGGAACCGGGCTTTGCCAGAAGGCCGCCGCAGCTCTCCGTCCTCTATCACGACCTCGCCCCGCTGCATGGAGAACACCGGCTTGCCCAGGACCTCTTTGCCCTCGAACATGGTGAAGTCGGCCCGGCAGTGCTGGGCCTCGGCGCTCAACGTGTGCCTTATCGTCGGATCGAACAGGACGATGTCGGCATCGGAGCCGATTTGGAGCGCACCTTTCTTGGGAAACAGACCGAATATCTTGGCCGGGTTTTCGCACATGACCTGCACCAGGCGTGGCAGGGTGATCCTGGCCTTGTTCACGCCCTCCTCGTACACGACCGGCAACATCTGCTCGGCCCAGTTACCGCCAAAACTGGCCTCGAAAATACTGGCGGAGTCGTCCAGATCAGGCCGCTCCTCGATGAGGCCGATGCTCTGTCCGCCCGCGTACTTCTGGTCCCGCGTGTAGCCGCAGAAATCGCTGCCGATAGTGTCAATCAGATGTTCGGCGAGCCCCCGCCACATGGCCTCGTTGTCCTCCTTGTCTCGGAGCGGGGGACCGATCTTACCCAGGGCACCGTGGTCCAGGACCGCCTGGTCGGTAAGGTCCAGATATTGGGGACACGTTTCGCCGAACAGCTCTAACCGGCCGCCCTTGAAGCGTTGTAGCAGCTCCAGGACCTCCCGGGCGCTCAGGTGGACGATATACAGAGGGCAGTCCGTTACCGTGGCGTAGGTGGCTGCGCGGGTGGCGGCCTCAATCTCCAGGAGCCTGGGCTGGGAACGTGCGTAGTACTCGCGGGTGGTCTTGCCTTCGGCCGTGAAGGTGTCCACCAGGTAGTCGATGCAGTAGCCGTTCTCGGCGTGGACCATGGCGATACCGCCGTCCCGCGATGCCAGCGCCATGGCCCGCAGCATCTTGTCGTCGGGCATCATCATTCCGCGCCGCGGGTAGGTCATGAACATCTTGAAGGAGATTACGCCCATGCGTATAAGCTCCGGCACCTGTTTCTCCACATCGTCACCGCCGACCAGCACGGCGTGGGCGCCGAAATCCAGACAGGATGTGCGTTGGGCCTCCTCGATGAACCGGCCCACGGCGTCGGCCGGCGTACCTTCCATGCCACGGGTGCTGGGGCTCTGGACGAATGGCATCACCGTGGTGATGCCGCCGAAGGCCGCGCTGATGGAGAAGGTGTCCATCTTGTCAGCGTTGGTCGGGTGGTTGTGGGCGTCCACTATCCCGGGCAACACGTACTTGCCCGATGCGTCGATCACCCTTTTCGCCGGCGTCCCGGTCAGGTCAGGTGCGATCTCGACGATGGTCTCGCCTCGTACCAGGACATCCTGCCTGGAGATGCCCCGGCCGCTCACGACGAGCCCGCCGGTGATAAGTGTGTCCGCACGCTGGGTGTCCATGTCTGCCTCCTGGATTTTTCTGTTGGAGTAAAGGGTCTAGGGTTTGGGGTTTGAGGTCTAAGGTGTTAGATGAAATGGTAACCAATAGTATCCGTCGGTATCATAGCGAGAGCACCGTAGGTGTCAAGCGGTCTGAATTGAACCGGGTGGCCGCGAGGCGTAGAATGGGTGATACTCCGCGGCCATCTGGAGCCAGGCCGCAACACGCCGGTGTTGAACACCGTGCAACCATATCGTAAATCGAAACCCCTAACCCCTGGAGGACGACAGATGGCCGTGTACAAGACGACTGTTGGAAACGTGGAGCTGGTCTCTCTGACCGACGGCGGCGCGCCCAAGCCACCCGCCGAGGTCTTCCCCACCGGCAGACTCGAGCAGTGGAGGGCCGACTTCCCGGATTTGCTGGACGCGGACGACAACATTCACCTCAGATTTGGCTCCCTGGCCGTATACTCGGGCGGGAAGCTGATCGTGGTGGACACAGGCATCGGGGCCCCGGACGGAGAGATGATGGAGGACATGCGCAGAAAGGGTGTGGACAGGGAAGCGGTGCAGCTCGTGGTGACCACTCACCTCCACCCTGACCACGTCGGCTGGAACCTGACCGACGGAAGCCCGACCTTCCCTCAGGCGCGATACCTGGTACCCAGGACTGACTGGGAGTACTGGACCCAGCCGTCGGTCCTGGAGAACTCTCCCCACATACGGGACCAGGTCATGCCGCTGGACGAGCAGCGCGTCCTGGACCTCATCGAAGAAGAGTACCAGGTGACCGACGAGCTCACCACACTTTCGACGCCGGGCCACACGCCGGGGCACATATCCATCGCTATATTCTCTGCGGGCCAGCGGGGCTTCATACTGGGCGACGTGGCCCACAGCCCGGCGCAGGCCCACCAGACCGACTGGAATCCCGGCTTCGACGTGGACCAGCAACTCTCTCCCAAGACCCGGCACCGGGTGCTGGACCGGCTGGAGGCCGACAGCTCGCTTGTCGCGGCCAGCCACTTCCCGGACCCCGGATTCGGCCGGTTTGTGCGCCGGGAGGGCCGCCGCATCTGGCAGGTCCTTTGAACTCTGGAGACGGGTGTTTCGTCTCCGGTCCCCATCCTTTACTGACCGCGTTTTTTCTGGCGCTGCTCTTTGCGGGCATGGTGACGGCAATTGCCTGTGGATCGTCCTCGGGTCCCGAGGACAATCGGGACGAGGCGCTGGAAGAGTACCTGACCGGGCTCGACCTCCAGGACCGGGGTAACCTGGGCGCCGCTTTCGACTCCTACAACAAGGCCCTGCGCCTGGACCCGAGACTGGCCCAGGCCTACGCTGCCCGTGGGCATATCTACTACCTCTACAACGACCTCGCCTCCGCGCTGGCCGACCTCAACAGGGCGGTGGACCTCAACTCCGAACATGCCGTGGCCTACTATTACCGGGGGCTGGTTTTCGACGCGGGCGAGTTCCCCGACGATCCCATCCTGAATTTCACCAAGGCCATTCAGCTCGATCCCGAGCTTGGAGACGCTTACTTCCAGCGTGCCCGGCTCTACTTCCAGGAGGAGGACTACGACGGCGCCATCGACGACCTGTCGGCGGCCATCGACCTCAAACCACGATCGCCAGCCCTTCACATTACCAGGGCCCAGGTGTATGTGGTCGTCGGTGACTCCACCCGGGCCATCGCCGACCTGGAGGAAGTCCTGTCGTTGACCGAGGACGAGTCGCTGGTCATCCCGGCCAAACAGATGCTCGACGCCCTCCGGTAGGTCGTAGCCTCCCGTCTCCAGGCCACGGTTGACCCGCCGGATGCCAGCCGATATATTCGTGCAACTACAACCCCTCGCGAGATAGCGGTTGAGAATCGAACAGGAAAATGCGACCGTGCGGAATTCGTGGCTGGACGGTGTCGGGCCGCAGAACATCATCTGGCTGGTGGGCCTCTCTCTGACGCTGTTCGTCCTGTTGCTACCCAGCGCCAGCTACGTGGCCGCGTTGCCGTTTATAAAGCAGGAGTGGGACCTCAACAACACCCAGGCCGGGATGGTCTACTCCGGATACATGGCCGGTTACGCCCTGTCGGCATTGCTGGTCATCCCTATGACCGATCGCCTGGCCACTAAATATATCTTCCTCGCATCGGCGGTCATCTCGGTGACCACCCAGGTGCTCTTCCCGCTGGTGGCCGACGGCATGGTCTCGGGCACGGTCCTGATGGCCTTCGCCGGTGTCGGTCTGGTCGGTGTCTACATGCCGGGACTGCGGGTTATTTCAGAGCGGTTTAAGGACCGTGGCCGTGGGATGGCCATGGGAGCGTTCGTCACGTTCTCCTATGGCGCCCATGCCGCTTCACTGGCGTCCACCGGCGGGCTGATGTCCGCTCTGGAGTGGCGAGATGCCTATCTGTTGTTGGCCGTGGCCTCAGCAGCGAGCCTGCCCGTCGGATACTTGCTGCTGCGCGGCCACCGCCGGTCCGGCATGCGTCCGTCATCGGGCAGATTGGACCTGCGGGTGCTCAAGAACCGGGCGGCCCGTCTTTTCATCCTGGGGTACTCTCTTCACGCAGTGGAACTTTACGCCGTTCGGGTCTGGCTGCCGGCCTTTCTGGCGGCCACGCTTATCGCCCGAGGCACGGACGATGAGCAGGCCGTTGTCAGGGCCGCTACCGTCGGCGGCATTGCCCTGACCGCCGGCGCCTTGGGGCCCGTGGTGGGAGGCGTCATCTCCGACCGTTGGGGCCGGGCTACCTCGGCCGCCGCCATCTTCGCCCTCAGCGGCGCCTGCTCGTGGCTCATCGGTTGGACCGGGGACTTCCCCTGGGCCGTCATCGTGGCCGTGGCCGTTGTCTACGGTTGGGCTATCGCCGCCGATTCCGCCATATACTCCACAGCCATCACCGAGTTGGCCCATCCATCCAACCTGGGCTCCACCATGGCGGTGCAGGCGTTCATGGGGTTCATGGGGGGTGTGGTCGGCCCTATCGTCGTCGGTGGAATCCTGGATGTCTCCAACGAGTCGTTCAGGTGGGGCTTCTCCGTCGTGGGCCTGCTGGCCGTCGTCGCGGTCTCAGGGCTGCTGCGGGTACCCTCAATCTCCGTCTCCAGGCCTGTGGCAGCCAGCGACGGGTAGTGTCCTGTGTATTCCGTTGTACTACGTCCGGCCCTGTACTATAATCGACTCGGTAGCCCGCCTGGAGTTAATCGAGTCCTGGCCAACTACCGTACCGATTTCCGTCAGGAACCATCTCCCTCAACCGCAGGGCCGGGCCGAGGGACGTTCAAGCGACCCGAAACCTCCGTCATTCGCACATTGACTGCCCACACATGAAGGTCTATTTCTGCCTCCAATGCGGGGCCTACTCCACCTACCAGGCGTCGGTCTGCCCCGACTGCCAGGCCGAGCTTACACAGGACAGCTGGGTAGAGGTTACCGAGGAGGAACTCCGCCAGCTTGAGTATGTGGAGGAGTTCGATCTCCCGCCCGGGCTTCCGGTCTGGGAGTACGACGTCGTTCGACTGAAATCCGACGCCGATGAGGGCGGACTGGCCTACACAAACGAGCTCCTCAACGGGATGGGCCAAAAGGGTTGGGAGTTGGTGAAGATCACTCCCCTGGGAGACAAGGACGGCCCACGCTACGGCGTCTTCAAGCGCATCTGGGCCGGAGAGCATGGAGAGTGAGCCGCCGTTGTCCCCCGGCCATCCCTTGATCGAGACCGTACTCTTCGATCTGGACAACACCCTTCTGGACCGGGACGCCGGTTTCATGCGCTTCTGCAGTGAGCTATACCGCACCAGCACGTCCATCCGCAAAACCCACACCGAGGAGGAGGCCGTGGCCTTGATGGTCTCCTTCGATGCCGACAGCCGTCCCAGGGCCGACATGATCGGCGACATGATTCGTCTGTGGCCCGGCGTGTTCGACAACGTTGAGCACGGAATGCGGGTGTACTCCAAAGAGTACCCGCGAGCGCTGCACCTGGAGTTACCCACCAGAAGGCTACTGGAAAATCTGCGGGACCAGGGCATCCCCACCGCCGTCGTGACCAACGGCCCGACGAATATCCAGCGGGCCAAGGCCAGGGAGTCGGGCGTGGAGGGACTGGTGCGGTCTGTGGTCATCTCGGAGGAGCTGGGTATCGCCAAGCCCGAGGAGGGGATATTTTTACGGGCCTTGGAACTAACCGGCGCAAGCGCCACAACGACACTGTTCGTGGGCGACAACCCGGAGGCCGACATCCTGGGCGCCCAGGGCCTGGGGATGCTTACCGCCTGGGTGCACCGAGGCCGGGAATGGCCCTACGCCGGCCAGCGTCCTGACTATCTGGTCGGCCACGTGTCCGAGGTGGGCGAACTGGTGGGTTAGCCGCCGTCGCCGGACATGGCACGCCAGGCCTCCAGGATCGGGTAGTCGTGGGGGAAGGGTAGGGGGGGCAGGTCGTCCGGTGAGAAGCGCCCGACATCCTGTATCTCGGGGCCGGCCTCGAGGGCACCGTCGGTCACGCGCGCCGAGTAGACGGCCAAGACCATTGGGTTGTCGGTCATGGAGTAGAGCCCGATAAGGCCGTTCAGAGTCACGTCGAGGCCTGTCTCCTCCTTGACCTCTCTGACCGCTGCGTGCTCGACGACCTCTCCCCGGTCCACGTACCCGGCTGGGAAGCTCCAGGACCCCAGCGCCGGCTCGATTCCGCGCTTGACCAGTACCAGCTTGTCCTCAGTGTGCACCAACGCCACGGCGGCCAGTTTTGGGTCGAGAAAGACGATAAAACCACAGTCGGGACAGACAGGTCTGTCCCGGTTTTCGATCTCCCGATGAGTAAGCTTAGAGCCGCAGCGCGGGCAAAAGTTGATATCCGACGACACGGAGTCCCTCGACGAAGAAGATGTTCGCCTAATGCTAGCGATTCACCAGATGGTTGTCCAGCGGAGAGGCCTGGCCCCTAAAACCCTGAGACCAAATTGACTGCCGTCGCGGCGGACCATATAATGGCCGCGGTCGCACCCGTACGCATCGGTATCCCGGATGCCCGACATCTGTACCCAGACCCCCGCGATTCCCAAACAAAGGAGTTATAACTTGGCACAACTTCGAGAGAACAGGGTAAAACGCAAGCTAGCCGGGGGCGAGGTCGCCTCCGTGTTCCTGGGCAACAACACCCCTGACATGATCGACCTCCTGGGTCCCCTCGGTTTCGACGGCGCCTGGCTGGAGGGCGAGCACGGGCCGGTGGACTTCGGCGACATACCCGACCTGTCGCGGGCCTGCGACCTGTGGGGCATGACCTCGATAACCCGTGTCAACCTCAACCTGCCCGGGGTGATCTACCGCACCCTGGACTCAGGGGCTCAGGGCATCGTGGTGCCCCACGTCAACACCGCCGAGGAGGCCCGTGCCGTGGTGGACGCCGCCAAGTTCCACCCTCTGGGGTCCAGGGGGATGTTCACCAGCCGGCAGGGTTACGGGGTAGAGAACTACGCCAGCAAGGCCAACGACGAGACCCTGGTTATCGTCCTGATCGAAGACATCGTCGCTGTCAACAACCTGGCGGAGATCCTGACGGTTGACAACATCGACGCCTTCTACGTCGCGCCCGGCGACCTCGGCCAGAGCATGGGGCACCTCGGCCAGTACAGGCATCCCGAGGTCTTGAAGACCGTTGACCGAGCCATCGAGCAGATCATCGCTTCCGGGCGGGTGGCAGGTACGCTCGTGGCCGACGACACGGTGGGAGACTACATCGCTAAGGGTGTTCGGTTCGTCTCTCTTAGCTGGCAGGGATGGCTGATGTCGGGGGCGCAGGCCTTCCTGACTCAGGTGGCGGCCGCCGCCAAACCCTAGGCCGTTGCTATGGCCAATGTAGCGCCCGCTCTCGAACGGGGACTCCTCCCGGCCCAGCTACGCATTCTGAGGCTGGCGGCAGACGCATCGGCTAAACACGGCGTCTCCCTGTTCCTGGTAGGCGGGACGGTCCGGGACCTGCTGCTGAACAAGTCGCCGACCGATATCGACCTGTCGGCCGGCGGCGGCAGTTCCGAGTTCGCCACGGCTCTGGCCAAAGAGTTGGACGGCGCCATCATCGCCCGCTCCCAGTTCGGGACATCCAAGCTCAAAGTGGGCGAAGCGGTGATCGACGTAGCCACGTCGCGCCAGGAGTCCTACGCGTACCCCGGCGCCCTCCCGTCGGTCGCCCCCGGCACCATCGAGGCGGACCTGGCGCGGCGGGATTTCACGATCAACGCCATGGCCGTCTCCCTGGCGCCCGAATCCTGGGGGCGACTCCTTGACCCTCATGGCGGACAGGATGACCTGTCCGCCGGCGTCGTCAGGGTCCTGCACTCCCAGAGCTTCGTGGACGACGCCACCCGTATCCTCCGGGCGGTGCGCTACGCCCAGCGGCTGGGATTTCGGATCGAGGCCGAGACCGAAACGCTGCTCCGGCGGGACCTGGCCAATATGGATTTCATCGGCGGCGACCGGATCCGGCACGAACTGGAGCGCATCTTCAGTGAAAAGCGAGCGGTTACCATGCTACGCCAGGCCCAAGAGCTGGGCGTCTTAGACGCTATCTACCCGTCCCTCGGTCTCAGCGATGCCGCGTTCAGAGCGCTAGGACGGGACCCCATCGCCCCGGAGAGCGACCGTGACCCCGTGCTCCTGTCGGCGCTGGCATGGCGGGTCCCTGCCTCGCAGCGGCCGGGATTGACGGCCAGGCTCAACCTGAGCGCCAAGTGGGCCCGCGTGGTCGGAGACACCGGTTCGATTCGAGACTTTTCCGACGTGTTGGCCGGCCCGGCCCTGCAGCCCAGCAGACTCTACAGCCTGCTGCGGGGTTTCGAAGTGTCGGCCGTTAGAGGCTGCGCTCTTTCCACCGACGAGCCCCTGGCAACCCGGCGGCTGGTGTTGTACGACAGAGAACTCCGCGATATGAAACCGTCACTCACCGGCGACGATCTAATTGGACTGGGCGTACCAGAGGGCCCCCTGGTCGGAACAATCCTGGACGAACTATTGACGTCCAAGCTGGACGGTGAACCGAGCACAGCAGAAGACGAGCGGGTTTACGTGGTCAGGCGGCTCCAGCAAGGTTCCGTTTGATGTGCCACACGCAGACCGGCAGATCAGCCCTTGGAAATCACCGTCTCATGCCTTGGCTTTCCTAAAAAGCCCCTCTGGTGGCAGGCACCGCAACCGGCTTAAATGCCGACACCCAGCGAGCCTTTCGGCTTATCTGCACTCTGATTGGGGTCCGGTACTGTACAATTCCACGGTCAGTTGCGGTATCATCTGGCCTAGCGGCAGGAGACCGAGGGGGGACCACAGTTGACGTACGCGATGGGAGGGCACTAGTCACGTGGAATTTCTGAGACAGCGTTCATACGGGTCCAGCGCAGGTGCCCTTGGCGTAGGCAATATCCTTGTAGTCGACGATGAAGGGACCATCCGCACCCTTCTGAAAGACATCCTCGTCCGCGAGGGTCACGAAGTGACCGTGATCTCAGGCGGAAAGCAGGCCATCGACTTGATGGAGCGGCGCCGCTTCGATCTGGTGGTGACTGACCTCAAGATGCCGGGAAGCGACGGCGTCGAAGTCCTGCTGGCGGCCAAGGAAGTCGACCCTCAACTGCCGGTGTTGGTCATCACGGGCTACCCCACAGTCGAGTCAATGGCGAGGCTGGTGAGGATGGGAGCATCGGACTACATCACCAAGCCCTTCAACATCGATCTGATCAAGGTAACGGTGGCCAAGCTCCTGAACAGGAAGCGCCACGGCTCGACCTATTGGCCTTGCCTCAACTGACGCCCAGTCAACCCATCGACACATCCTCGGAAAGCCCCGGCTCGGTCATTGCGCCGGGGTCCAGAATCCTGTCCAGCTCTTCCCCCGACAGCGCCGTCCTGGTGATGGCGACCTCCTTGACCGTTTTACCTTCTGCCTGGGCCTCCTTGGCGATGGCCGCCGCCGAGTCGTACCCGATGTGCGGGACGAGGGTGGTGACGATGGCCAGACCCCTCTCCACCATCTCCGGACCTTTGGCGGTGGCTGTCAGGCCGCTGACGCACTGATCGGCCAGGTTTCGCGCCGCCGCCGCCAGCAGGTCGATGGACTGGAGTAGGTTGTAGGCGGCCACCGGCATCATGACGTTGATCTCGAAGTTACCCGATTGACCGGCAACTGCGACGGCGGTATCGTTGCCTAGAACCTGCGCGGCCACCTGACACACCGACTCGGGAATGACCGGATTCACTTTGCCTGGCATGATGGAGCTACCCGGCTGCACGGCCGGCAGCTCGATCTCGCCGATACCACCCCGAGGGCCCGATCCCAACCACCGGATGTCGTTGCAGATCTTCATCAGGCTGACAGCCACTGTCTTCAGCGCGCCGGAGGCTAAGACGACACCATCCAGCGTGCTCTGGGCCTGAAAGTGGTTTTCGGTCTCCCGCACGTGAACGCCCAGCGCCTCGGACAAGCGCGCGCACACCCTTGACGCGAACTCGGGATGGGTGTTTACCCCGGTACCGACCGCGGTGCCTCCCAGGGCGACCTCCGAGAGTTCGTCCTGTGCATGACGGAGTCGGGTGATTCCCCGCTGGACCTGCCCCGCGTAGCCCTGGAATTCCTGACCGAGACGTATCGGAGTCGCGTCCTGGAGATGGGTCCTTCCGGTCTTGACGACATCCATGAACTCCGCCGCTTTGCTCTCCAGATCGGACTGCAGCTTGCAAAGCGCCGGTATCAGCCCGTCTTCGATGGCCTTTAGCGCCGATATGTGGATGGCCGTTGGGATCACGTCGTTCGAGGACTGCCCGATGTTAACGTGGTCATTTGGGTGTACCGGTGTGCGGGAACCGATAACGCCGCCCAGTATCTCGATGGCCCGGTTGGATATGACTTCGTTGGCGTTCATGTTGGTGGAGGTCCCGGACCCTGTCTGGAAAATATCCACTACGAACTGATCATCGAACTTACCGTCCACCACCTCCCGGGCAGCCTGTACGATGGTGTTAGACAACTTGCGGTCCAGCAGGCCCAGCTCGGCATTGACCTGGGCTGCCGCCAGTTTGATCTGGCCCAGGCCACTGATAAAGGACCTGGGAAATCTCAGATCGCTGATGGGGAAATTGACGACGGCCCGCATAGTCTGGGCCCCATAGTAGGCGTCGGCGGGCACGGTGAACTCGCCCATGGAGTCGCGTTCGGTTCTGGCCTTTACTTGCTGTTCCAATGCCAGGCTCCTTTTCTGTGGCTTTCGCGTTTTTATCACCTTAGGGGACACGATAGCTTTTGACAAGCGGTGTTGTTAGAATTGTCCTGGTCTGTCAGCGGACACCGCCTTGGTACCGTCGAATCCCCAGCAGGAGTAACAAGATGCGTGTTGTCGATTTGCGTAGCGACACAGTGACGCAACCCACACCCGAGATGCGCCGCGCCATAGCCGAGGCCGAGGTAGGCGACGACGGCCATCGGGACGACCCCACAGTCAAACGTCTGGAAGCCATGGCCGCCGGGATGCTGGGCAAAGAGGCCGCCATGTTGGTGCCCAGTGGGACCATGGGCAACCTGGTACCCGTCCTCACCCACGCCCAGAGGGGCGACGAGATCATCCTGGGCGACAAGTCCCACATCTTCCGTTCCGAGGGCGGCGGCGCAGCCGCGCTGGGAGGCGTGACCTACAGCCTCCTGCGCAACGACCACCGCGGCATGCTCGACCCCGACGAGGTCGAAGCGGCCATACGCTCAGCCACCGCCAACAGGCATCAACCATCAACAGCGGTCATTGCCCTGGAAAACACGCACAATGCCTGCGGTGGCGCCGCTCTGACACCGGAGGACACAAAGGCCGTCGCCGATGTGGCGCACGGCCACGGCCTGCCGCTGCACATCGACGGGGCGCGTCTGTTCAACGCGTCCGTACACCTGGGAGTTCCCGCCTCGGAACTGGCCAGAGACGCCGACAGCCTCACCTTCTGCCTGTCCAAAGGTCTCAGCGCTCCCGTCGGTTCCGTGGTCTGCGGCAGCCGGGACTTCATCGAGAGGGCCCGCCGATGGCGGACCATGGTGGGTGGCGACATGCGGCAGTCGGGGATCATCGCGGCCGCGGGCATCGTGGCGCTGGAGTCCATGGTGGATAGGCTGGCCGAGGATCACGCCAACGCCCGAAGGCTGGCCGAGGGCCTCAGCCAGATCCCGGGCATCTCCATCGACCCCGAGTGGAACCAGACAAACCTGGTGTTCTTCGAGGTGACCGCAGGAGACCCGCCGGAACTCGCACAACGTCTGGAGGAGCGCGGCGTTAAAGGTGGGAGGCCTGTGTCCGGCTGGCGGTTCGTCACACACTACGGCATAACGGCCGATGACGTTGAACACGCACTGGACGTAGTCTCCACCACATTCAAGGAGTTCGCCGCGGCCTAACGGGCCGACGCCCCCACTCCTCGGCGGAACGTCTCCGAGCCCGGTGTGCGGTGCGGTCTCTTTGTGCTTCCCTTAGCCACCAACGGCACGGAATAGTTGGCACGCTTTAACGTCCAGCAAAAAGTGCCCCTGAACACATCTCGACACTAGAACAAAATGTGGCTCATATTCCGAAATCCCCAGTTCAGGCTGCTTTGGATAGGCGGCGCCTTCAATGACATGGGCCTCACCATGTACATGATGGCACATGGCTGGCTGGCGCTGAGCATCACCAACTCCCCCTTCTGGGTAGGCGCTTCGGTTGGTACCGGCGGTCTGGGCATGATGGGGTTCAGCGTATTCGGGGGCGTCCTGGCCGACCGCATGGACCGGCGCAAGCTGATTATAGCCGCCCAGTTGGTCCAGACGGCCATCGCAATCACGTTGTCGGTCCTCATATTGACCGACAACGCTGTGCTCTGGCACGTGCTATTCTTCGGGCTCTTGCAGGGAGCGGCGATCTCCGTCAAGATCCCGGCCAGGCTGGCGCTAACTATGGACGTGGCCGGACGGGAGAGACTGCTCAGCGCCACCGCCGCGGTGTTCGCGTCCATGACCGCGATGGGGGTCGTGACCCCGCTGGTGGGCGGCGTCGTGGTGAGCACCTTCCATATCGGCTGGGCCTACGTCATCATCGGCTGCAGCTACCTGCTCTCAGCGTCTGTGCTGACCAGACTGGACAGCGTGGCTCGGACTGCGCGGACTTCCGCCTCACCCTGGCAGGACCTCAAAGAGGGGGTCCGGTACGTTTTCTCCACGCCGCTGATCCGGACGTTAATGATTATGATCATGATCGTGGAGAGCTTTGGCTGGGCCCACGAGGCCATGCTGTCCGTCATGGCCCGGGACGTCCTGGGAGTCGGGGCCTCGGGCCTGGGCTACCTGCTGGCCGCCGCCAGCGGAGGCGGGGCCATCTCCACCATGGTGGTATCCAACTTGGGGGACATCAAGGAGAAGGGCCGATTGCTGGTGGCAGGCCTGGTCGGGTTCGGATTCTTCCTGATACTTTTCGCGGCGGCGCGCTGGTTCCCACTTTCAATGATACTGCTGGCCTTTGCCTACGCCTCGGCGGTGACCTACGAATCGGCTATGTCGACGCTTTTGCAGACAATGGTCCCAGATGAGATGCGGGGCCGTATCCTGAGCTTCCAGACCTTCACCTGGGGGTTGACGGGACTTGCCGGCTTCCACACCGGGGCCATCGCGACGGCCGTAGGGGCCCCGATAGCGATCGCAATCGGAGGAGCGGTGGTGCTACTGAACGCCCTCAGGATGCTGCCCTCGACCTCCCGGTACCGGGAACAGCCGGCTGACGTGGCATCGGGAGACTAGACAAGACTTCTGGTCTCAGGTGTCATAAGCCGGTGCACAGGCGGTACATAGCGTCGTCTACGCACATGCGGCACCATTCTACCGTGAACTCTCCAGCAGTAGCTCCTGAACCGTGACGAGAAACCGGCCGGTCTCGGCGGCGCGTCGAGACTTCAACCTGATCGCCTCTTCCAGCGACATCTTGCCATCGAGGATGGAGTAGAGGTCCTGCCCGGTCATGCCGAGAATACTGGTGGAACCCCCTTCAGACAATATCCCCTGGACTCCCGGGGCAAAGCCGCTGTGACTTATAAACAGTCCCCGTGACCAGGTTGATTTTCCTGTTACTCTTTCCTGGAACATGAGAATATCTGCGTCGTTAACTCGATCCTGTCGCCATCTCGCTTCAATCAGGTATATAGCGCCGTCCAACAACAGGCTACCGTCGATCCGATCGCCAACCAGTTTGAATGAACTGCGTGATTGGAGACCGAACAGTGCGAAAAGGTCTATCAAAACCTTCTCAAAAGCGGAGCCTCGCGCATGCCCTTTCAATGTCTCCAACTGGCGGAACTCAACCCTGAGAGCTTTCAGTGCCTGTCCAACAGGGTCATCCTGGTCCGCCTCTTGTTCTTCCTCATCATCGGGAAGACCGTCCAGAAATGCCGGCTCACACAGCTCCGGGATGCTGAACCCCGCATCGGCGATTAGCTCGTTCAGTCTGTGGATTTCCCTCCCGGACACGGGCCGACCATCGGCCCCACGGTGGATAATACCCCTCTGGACGATCTCCAGGACAAGCCGACAAAACAGGTCCGGGTGTTTTTCCAGGGTCTGGCTCAATAACGCCGTAATCGCCGGCCCCTTGCTGCCGACGGTCCAGTGATCTGAAATACCCAGCAGTGCCGCTAAACCGGGGAAGGAGTTCTTCGGGTCGGCGTAGGGGTGCAGCTTACCGGGCAGAAAACTGTAGAGAGCATCCGATATCTCAGTGACCGTATTTGTTTCTACAGGGATCAGTGGCATGGAACAAAAACCTCGTTGAGTGAAATTGAACGGGTATCCATTGTCGGATACCCGTTACCGAGGATTGAAGGTGAATTTTGTCTGGATTATGCCTTTTTAACGCATCGGCAGTTTCTCTCACTCTCTCCTGTCAGTCTCATCGTCACCCTTCTTGGCCTCTCCCCACCAGCGCTCGAGGCGCTCGGCCACCTCGGCCTCGAATCCCTGGTCGCCGGGCTCGTAGTAGCGCCGGCCCTTCAGGTTGGGCGGCAGGTTTTCCATGGGGGCGAAGTGACCCTCATAGTCGTGGGAGTACTTGTAGTCCCTGCCGTAGCCCATCTCCTTCATAAGGCCAGTCGCGGGGTTGCGCAGGTGCAGGGGCACGGGCTCGTTGCGGCTTTTTTTAACGTCCTGCAAGGCTCTGCCGATGGCCAAGTACGACGCGTTGCTCTTGGGCGCGGTGGCCAGATAGACCGTAGCCTCCGCCAGGGGGATGCGCCCCTCTGGCATGCCGATGAAGTGGACCGCCTGCTGCGCCGCCACCGCCACCGACAGCGCCTGGGGATCGGCCATACCCACATCTTCGGCGGCCAGCACGACCAGGCGTCGTGCGATGAACAACGGGTCTTCGCCGGCCTCGATCATCCTGGCCAACCAGTAGATGCCGGCGTCGGGGTCCGACCCGCGCACCGACTTGATGAAGGCCGAGATGGTGTCGTAGTGCTGGTCGCCTGCCTTGTCGTACATGATGGCCCGCCGCTGCATAGCGTCTTCGATGGTCGCCGCCGTGAGGTTCCGCACGCCTGTCTCATCGACATCGACGGCCGAGGTCGCCAGCTCCAGCGCGTTCAGGGCCACCCGGGAATCTCCATTGGACAGAGTAACCAGTGCCTTCATGGCGTCGGCGTCCATCCGGGGTTGGAAGCCGCCCAGCCCGCGCTCGCGGTCGTCCATGGCCCGGCGCAGTATCACCTCCACCTGCTCGTCGTTCAGGGGCTCCAGGGTAAAGACACGGCACCGGGAGAGCAGGGGAGAGACCACTTCGAATGAGGGGTTCTCGGTGGTGGCGCCAATGAGGATCAAGGTGCCGTTCTCCACGTAGGGGAGGATCACGTCCTGCTGGGCCTTGTTGAACCGGTGGATCTCGTCCACGAACAGGATGGTTCGCTGACCGTGCATCCCCAGGCGGTCACCGGCCTCCGCCGCTATCCGCCGCAGATCGGCCACCCCGGACGCCACGGCGCTCACAGGACTGAAGTGGCACCTGGTCATGGCGGCCACCAGGTTGGCCAGCGTGGTCTTGCCGGTGCCGGGCGGACCCCAGAGGATTATCGAGGGTATCTGGTCGGACTCGATGGCGTTACGTAGCACGCAGCCAGAGCCGACGATGTGCTCCTGCCCGACGAACTCGTCGAAGGAGCGCGGCCTCATTCGGGCTGCCAGCGGCGCTCGGCGTTTCAGCTCGCGCCTCCCCTGGTGCTCGAACAGTGTCATTTCAGGCTCCTACCCCAGCTCGGCGACGGTAACGCCCCCGCCACCCTCGCCCGGAGCGGCTGGATAGTGCCTGGACACCAGAGGGTGGGCCGAAAGATATTCCAGGACCGCCGTTTTCAGCGTACCGGTCCCTTTACCGTGGATGATTCGGACCCGGGGCATCGCGGCCACCGTTGCGTCGTTCAGGTAGCGGTCCAGCTTCTCCAGTGCGTCGCGAACCCGCATACGCCGCAGGTGCACCTCGGTCTCCAGCGATAGCTGCCGGTACAGTTTCGTTTTTTCAGGCCGTCCTGGTCTTCGCTGGCCGCGATTCAACGGTCAAATTCCAGGGCCTTGTGAACGGCCTGGAGAAGCGCCTCGTCCTCCTCGGGCAGGACCGTCCTGGGGTCCAGCAAGACCCGCTCTTCCTCAATGCGGCCCACCACCGACGGCTCTCCCTGTCTGAGCCGTCGTGCCACCTCATACGCACCGCCGTCGATGCCGTCAATTTCCAGCGACAGCAACCAGGTTGGCAGCGTCTCGCCGGGCAGGCTGCCTCCACCGATGGTAGATAGGCCCTGTTCGACCGACGCGCGGCCGCTCAGGGAATCCCTCCACCCGTGGGCCCTGGCCTCCAGGTCTTGATCGGTGGCCGCCACCATCAGCCACACCGGGATCTTTTCGGTGGCCTCTTCCTTTATGTAGTGCATCAGGGTGGCGGCCAGCGCGGCCATGCTGAGCTTGTCGATCCGGACCGCCCTGGCCAGCGGGTGGCGCGCCACCGTATCCACCAGGGTCTCGCCGCCGACGATGATGCCCGCCTGGGGACCGCCCAGCATCTTGTCCCCCGAGAAGAAGGATAGGCCGGCCCCGGCTTTCACGGAGTCCTGGGGCAGCGGCTCGTAGGTGAGGCCGAACCGCCGGGTGTCCAGCAGGCAACCGCTGCCCAGGTCGTGCAGTACGGGTACTTCGTATCTGGTTCCAAGCTCCACAAGCTCTTGGATATCCGGGGAATAGGTGAAACCGGTGACCTGGAAGTTGCTGGCGTGGACCGAAAGAATGGCCCCCGTGTTCTCGTTGATGGCGGACTCGTAGTCGCGGACGTAGGTGCGGTTGGTGGTGCCGACCTCCACCAGAGTCGCCCCGCTCTGTCGCAGCACGTCGGGGATGCGGAAGCCTCCGCCGATCTCCACCGCCTGCCCGCGGGATACGATGACCTCCTTGCCCTGTGCCACGGCGGCCAGGCCCAACAGAACGGCCGAGGCGTTATTATTGACCACCAGGGCGGCCTCGGCCCCGGTGAGCTGGCAGACCAGCCGGGAGATGTGGGCCTGCCGCGAGCCCCTCCGGCCTGTATCCAGGTCCAACTCCAGGTCGCTGTAGCCTGTCGCCGCGCGTTGGATAGCACCGGTGGCCTCCCGGCTGAGCGGAGCGCGCCCCAGGTTGGTGTGCAATATCACGCCGGTGGCGTTTATCACCGGCCTGGGCCACGAACGCCAATGGCGACCGGCCCGGTCCTTCAGGCCTTCGATCAACTCATCGATCGTCGGCGCCTCGGCCCCGCCGGATACTGCTTGTCGGGCCCGGTCCAGCCCATCCCTGACGAGGTCCAACACGACCTGGCGGGAATAGCGCTCCACCAGTTCCTGTACCCGCTGGTCGGACAGCACCCGGTCGACGCCGGGCAACGACCGAAAATTTTCTGTCATACTCTGGTCCGCCGCTTGTTGAGGTAGCGCCATTATACCGTACCGGCTCGTCCGACACGCTATCTAAGGGCAACCCCATCGTACGACCGAGGCCGCACCTTGATCGCCCCCTGAAGGGGATGCAGACAGATGCTCCCCCATCGAGGGTGGAGTCGACGGTGTGGGTAACATAACCATGACCGATGTCGGCTTTCCGGGGTATACTGCCTATGCACACCCGATTAAGTCCAGGATAATTGACATGCCCAGTCCAACCAGTGGCATCTGGGACGAAATCTGGTCAGACCATGCCGGCCCAGATGCCGTGCCGGACAAACTGCTGATCACCCAAGTCCAGGGGCTGCCTCCCGGCCGAGCCCTCGACATCGGCTGCGGCGAGGGCGCCAACGCCGTGTGGCTGGCCGCACGGGGCTGGCGGGTCACGGCCGTAGACTTCTCCGAAGTCGCCATCGAACGTGGTACACGGCTAGCGGCCGAGAGGGCGGTAGAGGTTAACTTCGTACAGGCGGACGCATCCGCCTATCGACCCGAGCATCAATACGACCTAATAACATCCTTCTACATTCAGCTCCCACCGGGCCAGCGGGCGTCGATGTTGGCCAATGCGGCCAGGGCGCTTGCGCCTGGAGGAACTCTACTGTTCGTCAGCCACGACCGTTCGAGCCCTCCCGACGGATGGACCGACGAAGACCTGCTGACGCTCACCACTCATCAGGAGGTCGCCTCGGATTTACCCGGCCTGGAGATTGAGCGAGCCTTTGTGTTCGACCACGGGCCCAGAAGGAGCCACGCCGCCCACTCCCAGGATTCGGACGAGCGGCACAACTCACACGGTCAACCCCCGGAAGAGGCCGATGTCCAGCAGGAATCGCTCAGTACCGTCGTTCGGGCAACTAGGCCGAAATAGCGGCGCCGGTATTTGACCAGCGAAACGTTGACCCCTTCGAAACAGTCCTGATAGAATGTGTTGAATTTGCCCGTACAAAGGGAGACATGCTCGTAATCGGCCTCACAGGGGGCATCGGTACCGGCAAGAGCCAGGTATCGAATTTTCTGGAGAAGCTGGGCGCGACGGTCATAAGCGCGGACCTTATAGGGCACGAGGTGGTTCGGCCCGAGACCGAAGGGTGGCGGGATGTCGTCACAGCCTTCGGGCGCGAAATACTGACGCCCGGTGGGGAGGTGGACAGGAAGAAGCTAGGCGCCATCGTGTTCAGCGATGCCGATTCCCTGAAGCGGCTGAACGCCATCACGCATCCCCGCATCTACAGTATCATCGAGGAGCGATTGGAGAGCCTGGACGATCAGGGGCGGGAGGTGGTGGTCGTAGAGGCCGCCCTCTTGTTTGAGGCGGGATGGACGCCACTGGTCGATGAGGTCTGGGTCGTAACCGCGCCAGAGGCCCAGGTGATAAGGCGGCTCCAGGAGCGCAACAAGCTGGACGAGAAGTCCATCCGCGCCCGATTCGGCGCACAGATGCGCCAGGCCGAGCGCGTCAAGCGCGCAGATGTCATAATGGATAACGGAGGCACCCTTGAGGAACTCGAGGGCCGCGTCCGACAATTGTGGGACAGCCGGGCCTTGGCCCGGTAAGGAGAAAAACTTAGAGAGATGACCACGCCGACCAGGACCCTATATCGCAGCTATATAATCGAGGAGTACCACCTGACCGAGGAGCCCTACTATGTGCCGGTTGCCGACGAGGTAGAGCTGTTCGAGGCCGCTTACGCACAGAAGATTCCTGTCCTATTCAAGGGTCCCACCGGCTGCGGCAAGACCCGGTTTATCGAGTACATCTCATACAAGCTGGGTCAGCCCCTGACCACGGTCAAGAAGCGGGGCGGCAAGAGCAAGGCGGCGCCCGCCTCCAACGACAACGCCATACCCCTGGTGACCATAGCCTGCCACGAGGACCTCACGGCCAGCGACCTGGTGGGCCGCTACCTCCTGGAGGGCGAGAACACCGTTTGGATCGACGGGCCCCTGACCCGCGCGGTCAAGGTCGGCGGCATCTGCTACCTGGACGAGATCGTAGAGGCCCGCAAGGACACCACCGTGATCATCCACCCCCTTACCGACCACCGACGGTTACTACCCATCGAGAAGCGCGGCGAGCTGCTCGAAGCGGCCGAAGGCTTCCTCCTCGTACTGTCCTACAACCCGGGCTACCAGAGCGCCTTGAAGGACCTGAAGCACAG
>CAZEDC010000057.1:0-12750 GCA_964510985.1 uncultured Dehalococcoidia bacterium | reverse complement strand
TTATGCAATCAGCAACTCAGGGAGCTCGCGCAATCAACTCATAGTCTCTATTAACTTTCTGTCCCATTTGAGCTGACAGCCAACACTCCAGAGGTATGACGCCTTTGCCTTCCATGTGGCCGCACTTCTTTGGCCAAAGCTGGTCCTCCAGGATGATGCCCGCGACGCCCAACATGACACACTCCGATACCGTCCTGACGACGTTAAGTGGATTGCCATACCCTGTGTCCACGTCGGCTATTACCGGGACAGACACCGCGTCAACGATACGTCGTACCCGATCGAGCGTCTCAGTCATCGTGAGGAGGCCAATATCAGGAAGGCCAAGGGTGGAGGCGGAGAGGCCGAACCCCGACGTGAATATCGCCGGGAATCCCGCCTGCTCGATAAGCTTGGCCGATAGAATATCGTGAGCCCCGGGTGCCACGACGATGCCGGGGGCCCCTATGATTTCGCGTAGTCGGGTGACCCTAGCCATTGGCACTTCCTCCTCCCAGACCATGCGAGTGTAGTGGAGGTATCACCGGTCGCTAACGAACCTGGTCCAGGCTCCCTCTAGCCTGCCAACCTGGTCGGCCCAAAGCGCGGGCTATCGTAGCTCCGGGTAGTGCAGCGCGAGGCCGGTGGCGTCCACCTCGTACCGGGTTATATGCCAGCGACCCAGGTTGGAGCTGAGTAGGATATTTCGCTCCCGCCCGCAGAAGGCGACGTTGGTCGGGCAGGCGATCAGCGTGCCCTTGGAGTCCTCGGCGAGCACGTCGAGCTGGCCCGACGGCGTCCTGCGGTAGATCACGTCGGGGCGATACATCGAGACGTACAGGTTGCCGTCGGTGTCGAAGGCCACGCCGTCGGGCACCGTCATCGGCAACTCGACAACGGTCTCAGTCGGGCCCGCGCCGCCGTCAGCCTCGATCTTGACGCGGTCGACCCTGGGCGGGTTGAGGCTCATGACGACATACAGGTAGCTACCGTCCGGGCCGATGCACAGACCATTGGGAAACTCGGCAAGGCTTCGGCTCCAGACTTCGGTCTCGCCGCCTGGGCGAATCCTGTAGACAAGACCATTGTCGGCCTCCCACTCGCCCGACGCGCACACGTACAGGTTCCCATCGCCGTCGAAGGCAGGGTAGTTAGGGGTCGCGAATGGCTCATCGGAGGTCCCCGTGGAGTAGGTGGAGACCGCCCCGGCCGGGGTGACCTTCATCACCGCTCCGTTTCCGGTATCGCAGGCATACACGTTGTTGTCCGCGTCAAGAGCGATCCCCAGAATGAAGCCGCCTGTGTCGGCGAACTGGGTGAACTCCTGGCGTTCGATGTCGATTCGGTAAAGTTGACCGGCCTCGCCTCCGGCGTACGCGTAGCCGTCCAGTCCCCAGGCGATCCCTTCGGGGTGGTCGAGGCCGTCCACCAGCACCGATATCTGCGTGTCGCTATCGAGAAGAGGCATATGCCGCCCCCCTTATGACCGCTAGTTGGGAATAGACCGCCTTTACTTCGAGGAGTGCAGGCAGTGGGGCCGGACTCACTCCGGCTCTGGCAAAAAGCCCGCGTTCAGCCACGCGCCATCAACGGGAATGGCCGTGCCGTTTATGTAGGTCGACCCTTCACCGCAAAGGAACACGACCAGGTCAGCGACCTCTTCGGGCGACGCCTCCCTGCCCATGGGCATCCGTTTCAGCCTCTGGGCCTGGAGCCACGGCTGGCGCTCGTTCACCAGCCTGACCATGGGCGTCGTCGTGATTCCCGGACACACGGCGTTTACGTTGATGTTATGCCGTGCCCACTCGATTGACAGGAGTTTTGCCAGGTTGACGAGACCGGCTTTGGCCGGACTGTACGCGCCCCGCTCTGGCACCGGTGACATGGCAGTGACCGAGGACATGAGCACGACGCGGCCGCCGCTCCCCTGCTCCACCATCTGCTTCCCCACGGCCTGACAGCAGAGGAATGCGCCGGTAAGGTGAATATCGATGGAGCTTTGCCACTGCTCGAGGCTGATGTCCAGGATGGACCCCAGGATGTTGTTGCCGGCGCAGTGGACGAGGAAGTCGATTCGGCCGAACCGATCGACGGTCTGTTGTACCGCTGACTGGACCGAATCCTGGGAGGTGACGTCCACCTCGACCGCGAGTGAGCTTCCTCCTGCCGACGCTATTTCGTCGGCCACCATCCGCCCCTTGTCGAGGTCCAACTCCGCCACCGCCGTCGCCGTGCCGTCCCGCTGGAACGCCTTGCAGACAGCGGAGCCGATGCCCCCTCCGCCACCGGTTACTATAGCGACTTTGCTCGGCATACTCTACCCGTCTCCTTGCCCGGCTGTGCGAGTCTGGTCAAGGGCCGGTAAGGGCGCGTCCGGAACGCCACCCAAACTCAGGCCAATATACGGAGTCCGTCAGCGGGGTGTCAATGTAAGAGACTGGAGCCAATCGCTGTGTTAGGTGCGCAGGGTCCGGGTTTCGGCCTCGTTTACCGCCATGGTCTCGGGGTCGATGGACACCCCGTACACGTCCCGTGCCCGCACCGGCGACACCAACCCCTCCATCACGTCCCAGAGGACGGCCTGAGGGTCGCGACGTCGGGGCCGGCCCCAGCCACCGCCGCCCGGCGTCTCGCTGACGATCAGGTTGTCGCCGGGGACGAAGGTGGTTATCTTGGACGGCAAGAGCCGTTCCGCGCCGTCGGGGTCTATGAGCCGGCAGCGCGACACTTTGCCGGGATGTCCTCCACTCAGACCCCAGGGCGGCACCTCGGCCCGGTCCGAGCTGAGGGTAAGCTGGACCTCTTCTCCCAGAACCCGAAATGCCCGCTTCATCCCCGCGCCGCCGCGTTGCTCGCCCGGGCCCTCGGAGTCGGGCACCAGCCCGTAGGACTCCACCCGAAGAGGGTAGGCGACCTCGATTGCCTCCACGGGCGCGTTGCGGGTGTTGGTCATATGGTTCTGCACCGCATCCATGCCGTCCTGATCGTGCATCGCGCCCTGCCCGCCGGCGTAGGTCTCGATGTACTGAAAATAGGTCCCATTGCGGGGGTCGAGGCCCCCGATATTAAGCAAGTTCATGGTGCCTGAAGAGGCCGCGAGCACCCTCTCGGGCACCGCCTGGTAGAGAGCGCCGATAAGCACGTCCACGATGCGCTGGGTGGTGATGATGTTGGCGTTGCACACCGCGTTGGGGTATTGGGCTGACAGGAGGCTTCCGTCTCGAACGACGATCTCGACGGGCCGGTAGGCGCCTGCGTTGGCCGGCAAGTCCGGGTCAAGCACGGCTTTGAGGACGTAGTATACGCACGCGGCCACCGAGGGCCAACGGCAGTTGAGGGGGCCGCGGGAGGCCTCGTCGGTGCCGCCGAAGTCGATGTGGAGCGAATCTCCTCTGGCCTCGAGCCTGACGCGGATGGCGTAGTGCCGGTCGGTGATGCCGTCGCCTTCGATCACGTCCTCGAAGGAGTAGGTGCCCTGCGGAATCACGTCGATCGCGGCTCTCATCCGCCGCTCGGAGTAGTCGAGCATCTCGTGGAGGTATCCCTCAACCGTGGCGACCCCATACTTATCGGCCAGCCTGGCCAGGTGGCGTCCACCCACCGAGTTGGCGGCGAACTGGGCGTGCAGGTCGCCCCGCACCTCGAAGGGCGTTCGGACGTTCTGCGAGATCAAAGCCCAGAGCTCCTGGTCAATCTCGCCCTTTCGAAACAGGCGGACGGGAGGGACCTGTAGCCCCTCCTGATAGATCTCGGTGACGCCGAAAGGCATGGAGCCGGTGGCAAATCCGCCCATGTCGACGTGGTGGGCCTGGTTGCCGAGGATGGCAATGAGCCGCCCCTCGTGGAATACCGGAGAGAGAATGGCCATGTCGTTGAGGTGACCCGGCCCCGCCGGGTAAGGCAGGTTATAGGCGACCGCATCGCCCGGCTCCAGCCGCTCGAAGGGATAGGCCGACATCGCGGTGCGCACCGCCCCGTGCATGGTGCCCAGGTGGACCGGCGTGCCGGACTCGCTCTGCGCCACCACATCGCCGGCGGTCGTGTATATGGCGCAGGAGCAATCGCGCCGGTCCTTGATATTGGTGGAGTAGGCCACGCGGACAAGGGAGGCGTTCATCTCCTCGGCGATAGAGGAGAAGGCGTTGCGCATGACCTCCAGGGTAATCGGATCGCTGAAGGCCGAGCTCATCGCAGCCGGCTCCGCTCCAGCACCAGATTACGATAGGGGTCTACGCGGGCAGTCTGGTCGGGCCAGACGACCGTGGTGGAGTCCAGCTGCTCGATGATGGCCGGCCCCGTCATCACATCGCCCGGGGCAAGCCCCTGCCTATCGTATACGGCCGTGGGGACGAATCCTCCGTCGAAGTAGACGTCGCGATGCCCCTTAAGCGGCCCGGACGGGTTGGTGGTCCCGTTGAGTCTCTCGGGGGCCAGACGCGGGTGAGGTAGCTCTGCCAGGGCGGTAAGCCGCAGGTTCACTATCTCCACCGGGTTCTCCGTACCTGCATATCCATATCGCCTCTTATGGGCCGCATGAAATCGATCGACCGTTTCGTCAATCTGAGCGGCCTCCAGACTGCCCTCGGCGACCGGGACCTCCAGCTCGAATCCCTGGCCCAGGTAACGCAGGTCGGCGAGCCGGACCAGGATCACGGAGTCGCCGGCCAATCCCTCACGCCGCATCTGGCGCAGAGCGTCGTCCTCCATCTGACGGTAGCGTCGCTCCAGGTCGCTGGGGGCCGATTCGCCGGCCAGGCTCAACACGGTGCGGACGTAGTCATGTCGCATGTCGGCCATCAGCAGGCCCAGTGCGGAGGTCACCCCGGGCGCGATAGGAACGAGTTGCCGGGGTATGTCCAGCTCGGATGCCAGCTCCCCCGCGTGGACGGGCCCGGCGCCGCCGAAGGCGAGCAGGCAGAACTCCCGCGGGTCGTACCCCTTGGCGACGGACACCACTCGAATCCCCTTTATCATGGTGGCGTTGATCACACGCACGATGCCCTCGGCGGCCTCTTCGACGGAGATTCCAAGGGGGCCGGCCACGCCCACGTCTACGGCGTATCTGGCCCGCTCCAGGTCCAGCGCCATCTCTCCTCCCAGAAAGCTGTCCGTGCCGAGCCGTCCGAGGACCAGGTTGGCGTCGGTCACCGTTGGCTCCTGGCCGCCCCTGGCGTAACAGGCGGGTCCCGGCTCGGCACCCGCGCTCTGCGGTCCGACACGCAATGCCCCTCCCGCATCGATCCAGGCGATACTCCCTCCTCCCGCTCCCAGGGTATGGATGTCCACGGAGGCCACTTTGATCGGGAACCCTTCGATCTCACGCTCCCGGGAGCGGCCGATCTCCGAGTCGTAGGTGAGGCAGATGTCAAAGCTCGTCCCACCCATGTCGATGGAGATGAGGTTGGCCTCTCCAGCCTGTCCGGCAATGGCCACCCCACCGATGACTCCGGCGGCCGGTCCGGAAAGGATCGTTTGGACGGGCCGTTCGGCGGCGGTCACGGCGCCAATGATCCCGCCGCTGGACTGCATGACGTGAAGATCGGAGCTTATCCCATCGGCGGAGATAGCATCCTGGAGCCGGCGCAGATACCGGGCCACCACCGGGCCAATATAGGCGTTCATGGCGGTCGTGCTCATGCGGTCGTACTCTTTGAACTCCGGCAGTATGTCGGACGAAAGGGACACGGTAAGGTTCGGCAAGGCCTCCGTCAGCGCCCGGTCCACGGCCCGCTCGTGTTCGGGGTTGGCGTATGAGTGGAGAAGACATACCGCGACGGCGTCGGCGCCAGCTTTTCGTACCTGGTCCACCACGGCCTCCAGGCTGTCCGGGTCCAGCGATTCCAGGACCTCGCCCGTGTACAGGACGCGCTCCTGCACCTCGAACCTCAGGCGACGGGGGACCAGGGGCTCCGGCCTTCGTATCCGCCAATCGTACAAATGCGGCCGGTCCTGCCGCCCTATGTGGAGGACATCGCGGAAGCCAGACGTCACGACCAGCGCGGTGCGGGCGCCTTTGCGCTCAAGCAGCGTGTTGATCGCCACGGTGGTCCCATGGATGAAAAAGGATATCTCACTCGCCGAGATGCCCAGTCGCTCTGTCAGTTGCTGGACGCCCGTGGCAACGCCTACGGCCTGGTCGACCGGAGTCGAGGGAGTCTTTGAGAACTCCAGGAGGTTGCTCTCGGCGTCATAGAGGGCAAGGTCGGTAAAGGTGCCCCCTACGTCAACCCCCAGCCGGTAGGTCATAATAGAGTTGGTCCCCCATCGTTGCCGGGCACTATCGACATTCCCTCGCACCGCGTCTCCGGACTCTCCAATCCCGATCCCTGCAATGGTGGAGGTCCGCTAAGCGGCTTTCACCGGGCCGGTGAAGACGTCATCGGGCAGAAAGCTGGACCTGGCGGCGGAGTGGACGTGGTCGATTCCCTCGGTGGTCACCATGCCCATGGCCGTATAGTACCGGCCCTCCCCGCTCACCCCGCACCGGTTGCCCCCGCCGTGGCCCCTTACCCACTGGGAATCGAGCAGCCGCTCTCCTTTCCAGACGCCTCCGGTAGCGACCAGATGGCCCCAGCGCGCAAGGTCGGATGCGCTCATCACCGCCCAGCCGGGACCGCTGCGCACGACGTGGCCCTTGATCTCATACGGCGGGTCCAGGTAGTCCCAGCACCCCGGCATCAGGGGATAGAAGTCGACGTCTTGCTGGACGTCGCGGCCCAGGAGCCAGTCCCAACCGTCTGCGGGGATGCCGATCTTGCCAAACAGCCTCTCGTCCACTACTTCTTTGAGGTCCCTGTCCCAGAGGTAGGTCAAGGCCTGGGAGAGGCGCCAGAAGCCGCCGCTGCTGTAGCGGCCAACGAGGCCGGGCTCCACGTGGGAGTAGTTGTCGAAGAACGGGTCACCGGTCCAGCTTGCCCAGCCTGGGACCTCGATTGCCTCGCGGCTCATCCCGATGGCCATATCCTCTTCGGTCAGACCGGACGGGCCCTTTTTCCAGTGGTACCCGGCCTCGATAGGGAAGCCGCCGTAGTGTCTCGTGCCATACTTGTGTCCGGCCAGCAGACGCCAGGTAAGCGACCTGTGATGTCCCTCGTCCAGGTGTTTGTGCGGATGAGATAGCTCACCCTCCCCGGTCCACGTATCGGAAAGCAGGTCGTCCGGCTCGATCAGCCCGTCCTGTACGGCAAGGCCGATCAGAGCGAAGACGAAGGCCTTGCCCAGGGACGCGGTCTGGAATCGGTAGTGACGGTCTCCCCATGCATGGACCAGGTAGCCGCCCCGCGTGAGGACCGTACCCCATCTACCGCCGCTGTGGTCCTCTCCGCCGAAGGACGCAGCCCTGACGTCAGCCTGCGAGAGGAATGCATCGAGCTTCGCCGCGTCGAGCCCTGCCTCGGCCGGGGTCAAGGTGACCCAGTCCTCCTCCGGATAGGTCACCCACTCAGGTATGGAGCTTTTCTCTGACATCACATCTCTCCAGGGACTGGTTGCCGGCGGCCCGCTAATCCCGGCAATAGGACTCACGCGACGAGGAACACAGCGGTCGGGCCGGGAGGACACGAGGTACCGCTGGAGTCCCGATCGCGGGCGGTATCGTCGCATAGTGGAGTATGTCTTTCAAGAGCCGGGAGCCGACGCCGTCAAGATCGGTCTGCCGGCCCAGATGTCGGCCGCCCTCGTCGCTCCTCTGCCCCAACATCAAGTTCCTTTAGTTGACCATCGATCCTCTCTGCGTCCAGTGATAGCCTCTCCCACTCCTCCCAAAGGCGTTGTGCCTCGTTCTTTAGGACCTGGTACTGCTCTCCGAACGTGACCAACTGAGCCGTGTCGTTAACCTGGCCTGGGTTGGAGAACAGCGCCTCCAGCCGGTTGATCTCAGCCTCGTGAACGACCAACGTCGCATTGATTTTCTCGACGCGATTAGACAGCCTGCGGGCTTCTTTGTTGAGACTCCGACGTAGTTCCGCTTCGACACTCCGCGTTGACCCGGATCGTCCTTTCGTTGACCGGTTGCGCAAAGGGACATCTTTGCCCGCTCCGTTGCCAAGGGAGCGGTCCTCTGCAGCTTCTTGTTGCTTTCGGTACAGATAGCTATCGTAGTCGCCTGGAAAAACCCGTGGTTTGCTGTTATCGATTTCGATGATCTTGTTGGCGACCTGCCGTATGAGAGTACGGTCGTGGGTGATAAAGCAGATGGTTCCTCCGTAATCGCTGAGGGCATCGGTGAGAATCTCCCTCGATGCTATGTCCAGATGATTGGTTGGCTCATCCATAAGGAGCAGGTTGTTTCGTTGAACCAGCATTTTAGCCAGCGCGACTCGTGCCTTTTCCCCACCCGACAATACGGAGATGGACTTGCGGACGTCGTCACCGCTGAACAGGAAACCACCGAGGATATGCCGCAGGTTTTGGTCGGACTCCCCGGGCGCAGCCTGCTGAAGCTCGTCCATGAGGGAGTTCCTGGGGCTGAGAAGATCAAACAAATGCTGAGCGTAATATGCTGTTATCACGTTGTGCCCGGTCCTTCGCTCACCTTCATCAAAGGGAAGTACGCCTGCGAGTATCTTTAGCAACGTAGACTTCCCTGCACCGTTGGGTCCAACCAGGGCAACCCGGTCACCGCGCTTCAAGACAAGGTTGAGGCCGCAGTATACCGTGTGGTCGCCGTAGGCCTTACTCACGTCGGTAAGAGAGATCGCCTCCGCGCCGCTGCGTGGCGGCTCAGGGAAGGAATAGTGGACCCTCCTGGTCGCCCTGGGTAGTTGAATGTGCTGTACCTTCTCTAGCTGCTTCAAGCGGCTCTGCACTTGAGTGGCCTTCCGGGCTTTCGAGCGGAAGCGCTCGACAAAGCGCATTTGCCTCTGGACCTCGCGCTGCTGCCTGGCGGCGGCCGACTGCTTGATCTTGAGGGAACGTTCCCGTGCGATAAGGTAGTCATCATAATTGCCCCTATGACTCACCACCTCTTCTGGCTCAATGGCCAGCACCATGGTCGCCACCTGGTTCAGGAAAGCCCGGTCGTGAGAGGTGAAGATCACAGCACCCTTGAAGGAAGCCAGGAACCTCTCAAACCACAGATTTGCGTCAAGATCCAGGTGATTGGTTGGCTCGTCCAAGAGCAAGACGTCCGGGTTGCCGAAAAGCAACTTTCCGAGCGCGGCACGCATAATCCAGCCACCGCTGAACTCGGCAAGAGGCCGCGAGAAATCGCTTTGAGTGAAACCTAGGCCGGAGAGGATCGCTTTGGCCTCGTGCTCTCTCTCGTGTCCGCCGGCGGCTTCCAGTGCCACGTCAAGCTGGCTGAGCTGTCGTAGCAGCCCGCTTTGCTCGCTTGAGTCAGGCTTGGATGAAAGTGACTCGTAGGCGGTGTCGATCCTGTTTTTGAGAGCCGCTACCTCTGAAGATTCCTCAAGCACGTCCTCCAACAGGGTCTTCCTGGAGTTCTGAACGACCTCTTGCTTGAGATAGCCTATCGTCAGGCGCCGAGTCCTTGATACGCTGCCAGAGTCCGGGGAGGTTTCGCCGGCAAGAATGTCTAAGAGGGTGGACTTCCCGGACCCGTTGGGCCCTATTAAAGCGATACGCTCACCCGCCGCCAGATTTACCGTCAGACCGCCGAACAGTGTCCGGTTTCCGTAGGATTTGCTTATGTTGGATGCACTAAGCATGTTCACATGCTCTAACGGCGGCATCGGGATGGGATCGCGTCAAAAAGAATTCCTTTCAGTACGCGCGATTCTAGCCTTCCGCTAGCTACGGCGCAAGCGCAACCTTTGCCGGAGCGGCGTCCACGGGCATTAGGCCAGAAGCCAAGAAGTCATGAATGACTCTGGCGTCACGGTCAATTGTGGGGTTGTAGGACAACCCACATATGTACAAGGAAGGGGTGGGGGGAGGGGAAGGAGCTCTCAACGAGGATCCCTCTGGGCAGGCTGGCAAGGGCCGCGGAGATAACCAACGCCATCCTGTACCTGGCCTCCGTCGAGTCCTCTTACGACACCGGCTCGGAGGTGGTCGAAGACGGCGGGCTCACCGCCCAACAGGACCCAGCGGAAGGCCTCCCATGGTATTGGACAGCCCGGTAGAGGGCGTGGCGACCGTACGTATGACGTCTCCGGCTAGCAGCAACGCGTGGGGAGAGGCTGCCACATGTGGTCTTCGGTCTCGCCGATGGCGAACTCGCCCGTGCCGTCGTAGCTCTCCAGCGGCTCGCCCGTGATCGTTATTCTGAGCCACATCAGCTCATCGAACACGAAGTCCGTGGCGAACTCCATGGTCTCGCCCATGGGCACATTGGCTTCGAGGTTCTGGATCCGCCATTCGTCCTCGTCGGTCCAGTCGCCGTCTCCGTTGTAGTCCACCAGGGCGTTGACATAGAGGGGCCCGTCCCAGTCGGAGTTGGTCACCGCGAACTCCAGCGGGGCCGCCGCCACCAGGCCGTCGTCGAACTTGTCGCCTGTATAGTCCAGGGAGTCCTCCTGCCTGTTGGCCTCCTTCTCCCTGTCCACGGATGAGCCCAGCCAAGCCCGCGTCACGTCCAGGTGCCTTGCGCCGTCCCTGACCAGAGCAGTAGGGTACTTGGGCTCCGGAGCGTCCCCGAAATCATACTTGACGGCCACTGCCGTCGGACTCCTTGACTTGGCGGCTGAGGACGACGTCGCCTTCTCGCCGTCCCCTCCACCGCACGCCGCCAGCAAGAGACCGCCTAGCCCGACCGCCAGCAGCGCCAGGGCCAGGGCCCAGGTCCCATCTGTCGTTTCGGTGAACGGGGGTTTTCGCGTCTTCAATTCGCACTTCCTCAAAGCCAGGGGCCGGCTCTCATCGCCGATTGTCCCACAGGTCTGCGGTATTCTAGTCGGGATTTTCTATTTCGGCTGGCCTCGGGCTCCAAGGGCAGTCCAAACGACATGGCGACATCATAGATTTGTCTTTCCATTCCGGTCAATCCTTGGTGCCAGCCTTGATGCTCATGTATGCGACTCAGATGAAGAGAACTCTAATCGGACTGCGACACGTCCATGCGAGCTCATCTGGGAAATGGGAGATTAGACCGGTGAAAGGAGACAGGGCCGCGGACGCGCCGGGAGGGCATTCAGGACTCTATGGCACGAGGTTCAGAAGAGAAGAGCTTGACGCTGACTCGGGGTGACGACCGCGAGACCTAAGGATTGGCTGAGATGATGAGCGCGGCTGTCAACACCCCGACTATGATGACTGCTGTAAGCCGAAGAACGAACTGGGCCAGCACAAGAGAGTCGGGTTTCCAGTGGCCGGGATCGTAGTCCGTTTTGAGAGTGCGCCACGTTGTAGGCATGGAAGTGACCTCGCTTACTGACTGTGGGCCTACCGTAGCCAGCTAGAGAGGTCGCGGGGAGTGACATGTGTACTAAATCCACATAGTAGGGGGTACTATTCCTCCACCACTTGACGAACAGTCACCCGAAGGGACGGACACGTGTGGCCGACGTGGTCTCAACCGTGGTCTGGACCCTCGGGTTTGTCTGGACCCGCCGGTCCCAGCCAGGCACGTCGGTCGACGTGTGTTGAGCCCGCATTACCCATTTCAACCCGAGAAGTCGGTGGCTATGTGACGTCGAATAGCTTTAAGACTTCCTCTCCGCAGGTTTGTGAGAAGAGATAGGCTGGAGGAACTCAATGGGTGAACAACTCCAGGTAGCGTTGAAGTTACAATTCGATAGACGATTGAGACTGGAGTTCCACGGTGCCAGGATCACCCCGTATGCTGGACTCCTGGCCTGACGGGAGTTGGATGGGGTTCTGGGATTGGCGAGGCCGCCCAGGCCCAAGTGCGCGACATACGTGGTGGCAGGAATGTGCAGCACCAGCTCATTCCCTTGCTGCGGCAATCGGTTTACAGCCGTCTGGCGGGATACGAGGACACCAATGATACGGCAACGCTGGCCCGAGACCCGGCGATGCAAGTAATCGTGGAGCGCCGTGCGTCGGAGCGACAGGCGGCGAGCACCAACACCGGGAGACGCTTTGAGGCCGAGGTCCTGGTCAGCAAAGAGAACCTGCGTGGACTGGAGCGGCTCAACGCTGCATGGGTGGACCGGGCCATGGCTCGGACGAAGCACCGCCGAGTCATCTTGAACATGGACAGCTCCGAGGGCCCGGTGCACGGTGAAAGCTGATCAGGATCGGAGGTCGGCTGGTGCGGCACGCCCGAAGGCTGGTGTTCAAATTAGCCGAGGTTGCCGTGTCACGAGCAGTGTTCCACGGAGTGCTGGACCACATCGGCGGGTTATGTCCGGCACCTGGCTAGCGGAAGAAGGTCCCTCCGAAGTGGCGGCGGCGGGGTCCTGGGGAGCACTGCGCCATGTGCAAGGGGTTCCCTAGCTTAGCATGGTTCGGAATGACGAAGAATGATGCTAGCGAAAGCTGGGGAAGGGCTAATACATACCTCACGGATGGGTAGGTGATTGTTGACATGCTTCCAGAGGCGAGATTACGCTCCTGTTGGCCATGCAGAAAGGAACAGGAAGCCCGTGGATGCAGAGATCGTCATCAGAAGCGAGACAGATGCCGATGTCGGTGCAATAACCGACGTGACGCTTGCAGCGTTCGAGCCCTTGGAGATCAGCCACCACACGGAACAGTTCATCATTATGGCGTTGCGTGCCGCCAAGGCCCTCGCTGTATCGCTGGTCGCAGAGTTGGATGGGCGTGTGGTTGGGCATATTGCGTTTTCTCCGGTGACCATTTCAGACGGCACCCGGAATTGGTACGGACTCGGACCTGTTTCCGTGT
>CAZEDC010000056.1:0-3981 GCA_964510985.1 uncultured Dehalococcoidia bacterium | reverse complement strand
CTCCTCCTCGGCACCAACCTTCTCCAGCTCCCAATTTCCGTACTTAGAACGGGACAACTTCGACGGGCGTCCCTCTCTTTGCCGACATTCGCTCGGTCTTCACCCTCGCATAGCTTTACCGAACCTCTCGGCGGCCTGTTTCTGCGCACCCTCAAAAAGATGCCCGTCGATATCAGTCGTGGCCTTAAGCGAGGCGTAACCGACACGGCAGCTTACCAGCATCAGCTACTGCAGAGGAAGGAGCGCGCCCAGAATGATCATCGACGTTCACACACACCCCCCGAGCCATCCCTACGAAGTGCCCGAGAATGAGCGCAAGATCGATACGGTCATGCGCTCGGGTACGGTGATACCCGTGACCAACTCGGTGGCTGACTACTTGAAAGCCATGGAGCCGGTAGACAAGGCTTTTGTGTTCGGCATTGCGCCGAATCCATTGAAGCCCAACCCGATGCTCGTGCCGCTGGACGGCTGGCCGAAAGGTTTCAATGAAAACGACGTAGTGGCCGAGGTAGCCAAGCGAGCACCTGACAAGATAGTCCCGTTCATGTCCCTTCATCCCCTCGACCCGGGAGTGGACGATGAGTACGATCGCGCGGTCGGCGATCTGGGCTGCAAAGGCATTAAGCTGGGGCCGAACTACCAGGTCTTCGACCCCGTCGGTGAGGAGGCGTTCCGGCTGTACGCCCGGCTGGAAGCGGACGGCATTCCAGCCGTGTTCCATCAGGGGACGTCACCCTTTTGGGACGCGCCCTTGGAGTGGGCCCATCCCCTGGTCATGGACCGCATCGCCATCAGATTTCCGAAGCTCAGAGTGGTGATGGCCCACCTGGGCCACCCTTGGCACGCGGACACGATCACCGTTGTACGTAAGCACCCCAACATTTGGACCGACGTTTCCGCCCAGTTCTACAGGCCCTGGTCATTCTGGAACGGGATGCGGCTTTTTCACGAGTGGGGCGTGACTCACAAGATACTTTTCGCGTCGGACTGGTCCGTCTCGGTGCCGCAGGACAACATCGATGGCCTTCGCAACCTGAACAAGTTCGCGGGGGACCACCATCTACCCGGGATCCCGGACGGTGAGATCGAGAGCATAATCAACCGCGACGCCCTGGGAATCCTCGGCGTCGAATAGCACACTGCCGCAGCCACTCCACGAGAGGACACCTGAGAAGGCAGACGCGCGGACGCCGGCGTGACCTCCACGCATAAGCTTGGATACCCTGACCTCAACCGGCTCAGCGGAATTCGACCAGATTGACGATACGAGCGGCGACAACGTAAGATGTCGCGGTGATCGGAGTCGCGGAGTCAACATGGATGGAGACGGGATGGCACTCGCTGGGACGGTACCCCCGAATCTCCTCCTCGGCGCCTCATCTTCCCGGTGACTACGGCCGCAGTCGAGAGACCTGATACCTTACCGGCAGAATCAGTCGCCGAACGCGTCTCACGAGACCCAGAGTAACTACTAGGGAGGCGAAATGCTCGCGAAGTTTCATGTGCCGGAGGATGTCGAGGTAAGAGTCCAGGTCGCCGACATGAGGTGGACGACCGAGGAGCTGCTCAAGACGCTGGGGATGTCCGAAGCCAACGCCGCGCAGACCGCCGACGTGCTCATGTACGCCGACCTCAGAGGCATTGATACCCACGGCGTCAGCAACATGCTCCGCAACTATGTAAGGCAGCTTGTCGACGGGAAGATGAACCCGAACCCCAACTGGAAGATCACCCGTGAGAACAAGGCCACGTGCGTGATCGACGGCGATGGCGGGCATGGAATGGTCGTCTCGCCCGTGGGCATGAAGGAGGCCATCGACCGCGCGTCCAAGTACGGCATCGGAGCTGTTTCGGTCATAAACTGCAACCACCTGGGCCCCTGCTCCTACTACGCTCAGATGGCGGTGGAGCACGACATGCTGGGCCTGGCCACCACGACCGGTGGACTCAGCATGGTGCCGACCTTCGGTACCAAGCCGCTCCTGGGACTCAACGCGCTGGCCTTCGCCGCCCCCACCGAGAAGAACCCTCCTTTCGTCTACGATGCCTCCCCCAGCGTGGTGGCCGGCAACAAGATCGGCCTGGCCAAGCGGCTGGGACAGACCGTGCTTCCGGGATGGATCACCGACGAGCACGGCAATCCCATCATGGAGGAGACGGAGATCCCCGAGAAGTACATGATGCTGCCGGTGGGATCGACCAGAGAGGGCGGCTCCCAGAAGGGCTACTCTCTGTCGGTGATCTCGGAGATCCTGACCAGCGGACTGACCGCGACCGGCGCCGGTCCTAGACGCCGGGCGGGCTCGGTCCACCACTTCATGGCCTGGGACATATCGGGCTTCTCCGACCCGGCGGAGTTCAAGGCGGACCTCGACCAGTACCTGACGGACCTGCTGGACTGCCCGACGGTCTCTGGCGAGGGCAGAGTCCTCTATTCCGGGTACCCCGAGGCGCAGACGGTTGGGGAGCGCACCGAGAAGGGCATCCCGTTCCACCCGGAGGTCATCGACTGGTTCAAGCAGGCCACAATCGAGCATGGGGTCCCCTGGCGCCTGAACTAGCTTGACCGACAGGGCTGGAGGCCCGAAGCCGTTTCGATTGTTGGAGCTGACCTCTTACCATCGTTCGCTTTGTGCCAGCTGGGACCACCTCGAGGCTGGGGTGGGGCTCTTCCTTGGCCGCGGCGCAGCCGCGGGGGAGGGCCCGGGCGGGTAACAAGTATGGGGAGGGGTCACCCGACACCTCAGACACCCTGGCGCACTTAGGAGGACCAACTTGACATCCGAATACACCCCCCCAACAGACCTCTACTCCAAGATAGGCGTCAAGACGGTCATCCACTTGACCGGGACCTCTACCCGCTACGGCGGGACAATCCTCCGCCCCGAGGCCAAAGCGGCCATGGACGAAGCTTCCAAGGGCCTCGTGGAGCTGGGCGAGCTCAACGAGAAGGCAGGCCAGGTCCTCGCTGACAAAGTCGGCGCGGAGGCCGGGATGATCACCAGCGGTGCAGCCGGGGCGCTCCTCCTGCAGGCCGCCGCGGTCATCGCCGGCACCGACCCAGCCAGCATCGCCCGGTTACCGGACACCGACGGCATGAAGAACGAAATTATCATGCAACGGGTCCATCGCATGGGCTACGACCAGTGCTACCGGGCTGCCGGAGCGAGGATCATCGACATCGGCCAGGGAAGCACCACGGAGCCATGGGAGCTGGAGGCCGCCATCAACGACAACACGGCTGCCGTCTCCTTCATCGTCTCGCCGGGCAACGCCGGCCGAGGCCTGAAGCTCGATAGCGTCCTTGACGTCGCCCACGGCCACGACCTGCCCGTCCTGGTGGACGCCGCGTCCATGCTGCCTCCACGAGAGAACCTGTTCAAGTTCATCCGCGCGGGCGCCGACATGGTCGTCTATAGTGGCGGAAAGGGCATCCGTGGCCCTCAGGGCACCGGGCTTTTGCTGGGACGGCGCGACCTCATCGACGCGGCCCTGGCGAACGGCTCTCCGAACGCGGCCATCGGCCGTCCGGGCAAAGTCGCCAAGGAGGAGATCATGGGCCTCCTGGCGGCGCTGGACGCCTTCCTCGACGGCGACGAGGAGGCCGAGATGGCCGAATACCGCGTCAAGTGCGAGGAGTTCCTGGACCGGCTCGCCGAGGTCCCGGACATCACTTTCACAATAGAGCACGACGACTTCGTCCACCTGATCCCCACCGCCGTCGTCAAGTTCGACAGGTCGTGGAGGGGACGATCGTCCGAGGAGATCGTCGAGGCCCTGGCCCAGGGCGACCCGCCCATCTACTGTCAGGCCGAGCCGGTGGGAGAGGGGATAGTCTTCAACCCCTTCAATCCCTCCCATGAGGAGATGCGCATGGCCGGAGACCGCGTCCGCCAGGAGCTCCTCAAGCAGTAAGCCTGCCCCACCTTTCCAACCAAGCCTCCTCCCCCACCGGGGGAGGATTGAGGAGGGGGCGTT
>CAZEDC010000055.1:0-8978 GCA_964510985.1 uncultured Dehalococcoidia bacterium | reverse complement strand
AAGCTGTGCGGTGAACGGGCCGAGTTCAGGAACTCCATGCCAGGTTCGGGCTGGGACCGGGGCAACACTCAGGCCAAACGAATGAAACAGGCACGCAGCAGCAGCTGATGCAGACCCGCTCTGACGAGCGGGTGGCAGCATGAACAGGGCCGGGGGAAATCCGCTGTGTGATGTCCCCCGGCCTATATTTTTGAAGACGGTCGACTCTCCCGAACAACAACCCAACCTCTACACTTTTAGCCGGGTTGCCCGGACTGAGAGATTACCTCAACAATTGAGGTGATTAACCCCACCCACCCGCGGACTTCCGAATGACAGGCGTCGAATCAAAAATAAGAAAACGCTTAGCCACTCGGGGTAAGATACCGTTCGCCGAGTTTATGGGGCTTGCCCTTTTCGACCCGGAGGGCGGCTACTACACCGACGAGTCACCTTTCGGGCCGGCTGGCGATTACTTCACCAGTCCGGCCACCCATCCGGCCTTCGGCGCCCTGGTCGCGGTCCAGCTTCAAAGGATGTGGGAGGTTTTGGGCCACCCCGCCAGGTTTACCGTGGTAGAGATGGGAGCCGGAAATGGCCTGCTGGCCAGCGACGTCGTTGAATACGCCGCTGGGATGTCGAGTGACTTCTCCGGTTGCCTCAACTATGTGGCAGTGGACAGGTTCCGCCCCGCCGACGAGTCAAAGGCGCCCGACGGCGCCCACAGGATAATCGCCGATGGCGTCCCTCTCAGCCAGGTGACAGGCTGTTTTTTATCGAACGAACTGGTTGACTCGTTCCCGGTCCACCGTTTCCAGATCCACCTTGGAGCCGTAAACGAGATATACGTGGCCCTGAACGAGGACGGGGCGTTTACCGAGGTGGTGGCCGAGCCGTCCACTCCGTTACTTGCCGGGCGTATCGAGGAGCTTGCGCTTTCGCTGCCCGACGGGTTTCGTGGCGAGGTAAACCTGGGGATACCTCCCTGGCTGAGCCAGGTTTCCAACGCCTTGAAACGTGGGTTCGTGGTCACCATAGACTACGGCTACGAGGCTGCCGAACTCTATTCTCAGGCGAGGGCGGGCGGTACCCTCCAGACCTACTATCGCCACACCCAGGGTGGGAGCCCCTACCAGCGCGTGGGCCGGCAAGACATCACCGCCCACGTGGATTTTTCGGCCCTCGGCTCCGCCGGAAATTCTCTCGGGCTACAGCTTCTGGGGCTACCTACTCAGGCCCGGTTCTTACGAGACCTGGGATTCGAGGCGATGCGCCAGAAGGTCAGGGGCCAGGGGCTTGGCGACAGGGAGAGAAACGCCAACACGATGGCGATGCTCGAACTGGTGAAACCGGAGGGGCTCGGCGGCTTCAAGGTGCTTGTGCAGGAGCGGGGTACGGGTGTGACAGGACTGGGCCAACTGGCCCCAGCCGAGTCGGTCCTTGGACAGCTTGACGTGCCCCCGCTTGGCCCGCGGCACATGCCTCTAATGGAGGGCCGCTACCCTCACCTGGAATGGGACCCGGGGGACCTCTGGCCCTTCGGACGGGAAGAGCCGTAACGGCGTCTGCACGATGCTATTGGGTGATATTCCGCGGTCAATGGCTAGGGGTTCAGTCCCAGCTGGGGTGCCACCGGTTTCAGGGCCTCGATCACGAAGCCGATGTGTTCGTCCAGGTCCACCTCCAGCTCCTCCGCGCCCTGGACGATGTCGTCTCGGTTGATGGACTTGGCGAAAGCCTTGTCCTTCATCTTCTTCTTTACGGAGCGGACCGCCGTGTCCGACAGGCTTTTGGTGGGACGCACCAGGGTCACCGCGGTGACGAAACCGGACAGCTCGTCGCAGGCGAACAGGGCCTTCTCCATCAGCGATTCCCTGGGAATACCGGTGTGGTTGCCGTGGGACAGGACCGCCCGGACGATCTCCTCGGAGAAGCCGTTGGCCCGCAGTATCTCGGCCCCGAAGGTGGGGTGCGATTCGGGCGTAGGACAGACCTCCCAGTCGAAGTCGTGGACCATCCCGGCGATGCCCCATGTCTCCTCATCCTCGCCCGCCCGGCGGGCGTAGGCCCGCATACACGTCTCCACGGCCAACAGGTGTTTCTTCAGGCTGTCGCTCTCTACGTGCTCCTCGATTACCTTGTACGCGGTCTCTCTGTCCATCGTTACACCTCCGGGTCTATTCGGCTTTGTTGGCATCATGCGTCTATCCCCGCCTGCCCTCTACTTGTGTTTGGAGGTATCCCCCAAACCCCCAACAGATCCCCGACAAGTCGGGGTCCGGATACCCCCGTTTTCGAGGATGCCAACAGGGCCAGTCTATTTCTGGGAATCCCCGACCGGGTCACGCGGGCGGGGCGAACAGCGGCGCGCCGTGGTGATGAATCCCGTGTGACCGACCATACGGTGTGAAGGTCGGATGCTGCGCCCGCTTACGTGCCAGGGCCTCATCAGCACCTCCAGGGTTTCGATGAGTTCGAATGTCCCCTCCCGGCGCAAGCCCTGGTTCAGCTCGTGGACCTGCATGACCGTGGGCAAAAAGCTGGCGAAGATGCCGCCGGGCACCAGCTTCTCCGAGGCGTGGCCGGCCACACGCCACGGCTCCGGCAGGTCGAGGATGATCCGGTCCAGCGCGTCCTCCTCAAACCCTTTATAAACGTCGCCCAGCTTGAACGTGACATTGGAATGGTCGGGGTCCATGGAGCGAACGTTGTTACGAGCCCGATCGATCATGTCCTCTCGGACGTCATACGTGGAAACCGCTCCCTCTTTGCCGACCGCACGCATCAATGCGATGGTGAGCGCCCCGGACCCGGTCCCCGCCTCCAGGACCCGTGCTCCGGGGAAGATGTCGGCGTAGACGATGATCGCCCCGATGTCCTTGGGGTAGATAACCGTGGCGATCCGAGGCATCTCACGACTGAAGTCGGCCATCGTGGGTTTGAGCGCCAGCAAGTGGTGGCCCAGGACGGTCGTGATCCAGGTGCCTTCTTCTCGGCCTATAAGGTCGGCATGAGCGAAGTTGCCGATGTGGGACTGAAACTCGCGCGACGAGTCTAGCCTCACCAGGTACCGCCGTTCTTTGCGGTCGATGATGAGCGCGTATTCGCCTTCGCTGAAGGCATACCTGGTAGCCCCGGCGTCTTCCATCAATGCTGCCTTTACCGGCCCCGGCGCGGGCGGTTTGGATATGCTGCTGATTCTACACCCAGCCGAGTTCGGACGCAGGCTAGAGCTTGTCGATTTCGGCCAGGATCTCCTTGATGTCGAACTGCGACATGCTGGAGTACAGCTTTTTGAAACGCACTACCCCCTGCTTGTCCACCAGGAACACGGAACGGTTTGCCGTGCCCCGGTCCTCGTTGTACACACCGTATGCCCCGGCGACTTCGCCCTTGGGATGGAAGTCGGAAAGCACAGGATATGGTATGTCGCCCAGCGATGTCGCGAATGCGTTCTGAGTGGGCCGGGCGTCCGTACTTATACCCAGGACCTGGGTATCCCTCTCCTCGAACTCCGGATACGAAATCCGAAACGAGGAGACCTGGTGGGTTCAGCCGCCTGTAAACGAGAATATATGAAATGACAGGATGACATTTTTCTGGCCCTCGTACTGGCTGAGGGTCACCTGTTCCCCGCTGTGGGCCGGCAGGTTGATGTCCGGGGCCCGCTGTCCTACGTCTACCATCGATTTCCTCCTGCTGCTTATTTTAATTTACAAACCCTACCAGAATCCTCACACCTTGTATCCCCCCTCTGGACTCCCAACGTTGAGAAGTACTGTAGAAAATTAGTGCCTCTAACAAAACCGCCACTTGTGTCATTCAAGAGGAGCCCCGATGTATCAGGGCGACGAAGAATCCGGGGCGGAGTCCACGTCAGTTTCGTCTTTTACACCCAGCCACCCCAGATTCTTCCCCCGACACGTCGGGGCCAGAATGACAGCTTGGGTCTTGTTAGATGCTTTTAGTAGCAATAGGTCGACAGTGTACTTAAAAACTCGGTAGGCTGGCTCTTAGAAGGGTCCGGAGAGGAGATATCTTATACCGTTCGGGAGTTTGTGACATCATCAACCAAAGAAGCCTTAATTCCCACCCGCCCGCACTCAAAAGGTATTTTGGGGGATACCCCCAAACCCCCACAAGAGCCCCGACAGGTCGGGGTCTTGACACCCCCATTTACGAGGAAGTCAACAGAGATGCCAGTCGGCTAGCCCTCCGACGGCTTCCAGCGCAGGTCCGGGTGTCGCGCGGCATTTGCCTCGTCTAACCTGGTGTTGGGCGTGTCGTGGGGGGCCTCGTGCAGGAGGTCCGGGTCGTCCCGCGCCTCCAGGGCTATGGTCTTCATCGCGTCGATGAAGTAGTCCAGTGTCTCCTTTGTCTCGGTCTCGGTGGGCTCGATCATCAGGGCTTCATCGATGATGAGGGGGAAGTACATGGTGGGTGGGTGGACACCGTAATCGATGAGGCGTTTGCACACATCGAGGGCGCTAATGTCGTAGTCCCTCTTGAGGTTATTTGCCGACAGCACCACCTCGTGCATGCAGTGCCGGTCGTAGGGCAGGTCGTAGTAGCCCTTGAGCCGGCTGAGGATATAGTTCGCGTTGATCACCGCATCCTCGCTGACGCGGGCGACGCCCGGGTTGCCCAGCGTGGCGATATAGGCATAGGCGCGCACCAGCGCACCGAAGTTGCCGTGGAACGCGCCCATCTTCCCGATAGTCCTCTCGGGAGCGGACAAAGAATAGGCCTCTGTCTCGCTGTCGCTGCCACCACGCTTCACCACGGGTGTCGGGAGGTAGGGCGTCAGCCTGGCGCTCACCAGGACCGGACCGGCACCCGGCCCGCCGCCGCCGTGCGGCTGCGTGAATGTCTTGTGCAGATTGGTGTGGACGACGTCGCAGCAGAGGTCCCCCAGTTTCATACGCCCAAGCAGCGCGTTCAGGTTGGCTCCATCGACGTAGACGATACCGCCCGCCTCCTGGACAATGCTGCATACCCGATCGATGTTCCTGTCGAAGAGCCCCAGTGTGCTGGGGAGGGTTATCATGAGCCCGGCCAGGTTCTCACCGGCAGCGGCTTTGAGGACTTCCAGGTCCGAGTTGCCGTCACCGTCCGATGGCAGGGTGACGACCTGAAAACCGGCCATGGCGGCGGAAGCGGGGTTGGTGCCGTGGGCGCTATCCGGGATGAGGACGTCCGTCCGGTTCGGCTCGCCGTTGTCCAGGTGGTAGGCCCTGGTCATCAGCATTCCGGCGAGTTCTCCATCGGCCCCTGCCATGGGGGCGAGAGATGCGCCGACCAGGCCTGTGATCTCCAACAGCCGCTCCTGGAGTTCGTGCAGGAGCTTGAGCGCTCCCTGGACCGTCGAGTCCGGTTGCAAGGGGTGGATGTCGGCCAGGCCCGGAGTCGAGGCTAACTCGTCGTTTAGCTTGGGGTTGTACTTCATCGTGCAGCTACCCAGTGGGTAGAAGTTGTGGTCCACCGAGAAGTTGAACAGGCTCAACTGGCTGAAGTACCGGACCAGCTCGCCCTCGCTGACCTCGGGCAACTCCAGGCCGTTGCGCAGCATCTCCGCGGCGGGCAGGTCCTGCTCGGGAACGTCCAGGGCCGGCAGTGTTGCACCAACCCTGCCGGGTATACTGCGGTCCATGAGCAGTCTGCGGCGGTTCTCGTCGAACCTTGTCCCCAGGTCGTTCATGCCGCCGCTCCTATTTCGGAAAGAGCTTTTACCAGCGCTTCGATCTCCTCCCGTGGGTTCATCTCGGTGACACACAGCAGCATCCCGTTGGGGACCTGAGAACTTATGTCAAGACCGCCGATTATCCGGTGGTCAAGCAGGCGTTCGTTGACCAGCGATGGGGGAAGCGGACACTGGACCACGAACTCCTGGAAGAAGGTGCCATCTATGGGGAGGGAGTAGCCCGGTATCTTTTCGATGAGCGATGCGGCGTAGTGTGCCTTATGGTAACAGGTCTCCGCGATGTGCCTCATCCCCCGTTTCCCCATCGCCGCCATGTATGCCGTGGACATGAGCGCTATCAGTGCCGCCGACGTGCATATATTGGAGGTCGCCCGCTCACGCCGGATGTGCTGCTCCCTGGTCTGCAGTGTCAGCACGTAGGCGGTCCTTCCTCGGGTATCGACCGTCTTTCCGACTATTCGGCCGGGCATCTGTCTCACGTACCGCTGTTTGCAGGCGAAAATCCCCACGTAAGGGCCGCCATAAGAGGTCGAGACGCCCATGGCCTGTCCCTCGGCCGCCACGATGTCGGCGTCGTACTCCCCGGGCGGCTTGAACATCGCCAGAGAGATCGGGTCCACGTACGCTACCAGCAGGCCGTCCTGGGAGTGGACCAGGTCCGAGTATCTCTCCATGTCTTCCAGGTAGCCGAGGAAGTTGGGCTGTTGCACCAGGAGACAGGCTGTATTCTCCTGTAGCTGAGGGTTGTCCGCGGAGATGATGTCGATAAAAATTCCTTGGGAGCGGGTGTAGGTCTCCAGGATCTCCAGGTAGGCCGGCGACAGTGTATCCAGGACGGCGATGCGGTCCCTTTTGGTGACCCGCGCCGCCATCAGCGCCCCCTCGGCGAGAGACGTGGAACCGTCGTACATGCCGGCGTTGGCCACCTCCATCCCGGTCAACTGGCAGCAGAGCGACTGGAACTCGTACTGGGTCTGGAGGGTCCCCTGAGAGACCTCGGGCTGGTAGGGGGTGTATGACGTGACGTACTCGCTGCGGCTGGTAATCTGGCGAACGATAGCGGGTATGTGGTGGCGATATGAGCCGGCGCCCAGGAAGCACGCGTAGTCTCCCGGCACCTTGTTCATCGCCGCCAGGCCGTCGACGTACCTACGCAGCTCCAACTCGGACATAGGATCCGGGAGATTCATCGGCGGGTGGCGGAGTTCGTCGGGGATATCCAGGAATAGTTCGTCTACGGAGGATACGCCAATGGCTTCCAACATCTCGCGGCGGTCCGCGTCCGTGTTGGGGCTGTAAGGAGATGTAAACTCCGGGCTTGCCATCGGGCGGGCGGTTACTCCTGACTAGCCAGGAAGGCCTTGTACTGCTCGGCGGTCATCAGCTTGTCCAGGTCTTCGGTGTCGCCCAGTGCCACCTTCAGCATCCACCCGGATTCGTAAGGCTCTTCGTTGACGTTTTCAGGGTTGTCCGTCAGCTTGTCGTTCCGCTCCAGGACGCGCCCCCCGACGGGAGAGTTCAGGTCTGAGACGGCCTTTACGGACTCAATCTCTCCCATCTTCTCGAACTGAGAGAGTTCGGCGCCCACCTCGGGTAACTCAACGTACACGATGTCCCCGAGGCTCTCGGAGGCAAACTCTGTAATCCCTACCACGGCGCTTCCGTCCGACTCAACGCGTACCCACTCGTGTTCTTCCGAAAACCTCAGGTCTGAAGGGTTCATACGATCCTTTTCCGCGAGTAGAACGGCAGTCTTGTTACCTCGGCTTCGACCGAACGACCTCGAATATCGATTTGGAAGCGCGTACCAGCGTCTGTAAAGCCTTTACGAACATAGCCCAAACCTATACTGGTGTCAAGCGTCGGAGAGTGGCCCCCGCTGGTCACCCGACCGATCTCGTGAGCGCCGTCCATTATGGCGTATTCCTGTCTTGGGATTCCCCGCTCCACCATAGTGAAACCCACCAGCGACCTGTCCACTCCCCGGTCCCGCACGCGACGCAAGGCGTCGCCCGCGATGTACCCCTCCCGGTCAGGATCAACGAACCTGTCCAGCCTGGCCTCGTAGGGGTTGGTTGAAAGAGAGATGTCGTTTCCGTGCAGCGGGAGACCGGCCTCCAGCCGGAGGACGTCCCTGGCCCCCAGCCCACACGGTTCCGCGCCTTTATCCGTCAGCATTCGCCACAGGTCGGCGGCGGAGTCACCGGGGGCCATCAGCTCGAAGCCGTCCTCACCCGTGTAGCCGGTCCGGGCCAGGATAATATAAGCGCCGGCAATACGGCTCTCTCTTATGGTGAAAGGCCTCATGGAGGACAGGTCTTCGCCAGCCAGGTCGTTGATCATGCCCGCGGCATTAGGGCCCTGGGCCGCCACCATCCCCGAACTTAAAGTGATGTCATCTATCCGGACTTCGTCCCGGCCCGGGGCCCATCGGCCGAGCCACTCCAGCACAGTCGGTCTGTTGGAGCCGTTTGGCACGAGGAGGAAGCTCTCCTCACCTCTGCGGTACACGATGCAGTCGTCGATGATGCCGCCTTCCTCGTTGCATATCAGGTTGTACCTGGCCCGTCCGATCCGGAGCCCCGGGACATCAACGCTCAGGAGGCGGTCCAGGAAGGACGCGGCGCCGGGTCCTTCGATCTCGACCCGGCCCATGTGGGACACGTCAAACACACCGGCATTGGAGCGAACGGCCCGGGCTTCGGCCAGGATGCTGCCGTACTGGATGGGCATCTCCCAGCCACCGAAGGGCACCATGCGGGCTTTCGAAGAGACGTGGGCGTCGAAGAGAGGGGAGCGCTGAAGGTCTTCAGTCGTATCCATGGTGTCTCCCTTTTCCTGTTATCGGTCTGGCCGGTGGTCCAGAGTGCCTCTTAGAGGTTATCCTAAAAACCAGGGTGACTGTTTCCACCCACCCACCCGCATGGGTTTTGATTTTGGGGGGTTCCCCCAGACCCCCGCCAGAGGGGGAATTCCCCCTCTGGACTCCCCCTTCAAGTAATTTTGGATGAGTTCTAGCGTCATCCGGGTTCGGTTGTAGGTCGGACTCGGTCGCCGCACTCGTGCGCTCGAAACCGGTGCAGGGAGACCGGGCCGCGTAACCCGGCGCAGAGGGTTACCGGTGTGGCATTCGAGGGTGATGGATGGCGCCGAGGGCTCCACCAACAATGGTAATATTTGGCCGATTCGCTGTCAACGAGAGCCGGTCGGTACCGGCGGGAGGTACGACTAAGTAATCAATCATTATCGATTCGACACACTGTCATGCTGAGGAGCGGAGCGACGAAGTATCTGGGGA
>CAZEDC010000054.1:0-20316 GCA_964510985.1 uncultured Dehalococcoidia bacterium | reverse complement strand
CAGCTCTGGTGGGGACATCGGATTCCTGTCTGGTACTGCCGTGACTGCGACGAGGTCACAGTCGAGTACGACGACCCAACATCGTGCGGCTCCTGTGGCTCTGCAAGGTTGGACCGAGACCCCGATGTCCTGGACACCTGGTTCAGTTCGGCTCTGTGGACCCACTCCACCCTGGGATGGCCCGGGAAGACCGAGGACATGGATTACTTCTACCGCACCTCGGTGATGGAGACCGGGTACGACATCCTGTTTTTTTGGGTGGCCCGCATGATCATGATGGGGATTGAGAACACCGGCGAAATCCCCTTCCACACGGTCTATCTTCACGGACTGGTCCTGGACCCCGAAGGCGTTCGGATGAGCAAGACTCGCGGCAATGTCCTGGACCCGCTGAAGCTGATCGATCTGTACGGCGCAGACGCTGTCCGGTTTGCGTTGACCACCGGCAACTCGCCAGGCAACAACATGCGTCTAAACGAGCAGAAGCTGGAGGCCAGCCGCAACTTCGCCAACAAGATTTGGAACGCGGCCCGTTTCGTGATGACCAACCTGGAAGATGCCGGCGCGCTGGACGGATGGAACAAGCCGTCCGATGCGAACCATCGGGAGGACCGCTGGATACTGAGCCGTCTCAACCAGACGGCCGCCCAGGTACAGCGCTTCATGGACGACTGCCAGTTCGGGGAAGCCCAGCGTGTCATTCACGATTTTCTCTGGAACGAGTACTGCGACTGGTACATCGAGATGGCAAAGATACGTATGCGGTCCGGCGTCGATGACGGGCCGTCCCCACTGCCGGTGTTGGCCTACGTGCTGGAGAGGGTCCTGCGGCTGCTGCACCCCTTCATGCCCTTCGTAACCGAGGAGATCTGGCAAGCGCTGGTCGGGCACCTTCCCGAGGAACCAGGACGGCCCGTGGCGCTGATCGTCGCACCATACCCTGAGACGGACCCGTCGCTCATCGATGAGCAGGCGGAAAGAGAGGTCGGCGCGGTCGTCGAGATCGTCCGAGCCATCCGCGGCCTGCGGGCCGAGTTCAGGATACAGACCGCACAGCCCCTGGAGGCCATCGTGGACTCGCCGGAATTGGGCGCCGTGATCGAGGCCGAGGAGGGCGCCATCAAAGCTCTGGCGCGCGTCGCGCCTTTGACCGTGGCCGCCCCGACGCCGGCGGCTAAACCCGGTGACCGGGTGCTCCTGGTGTTGGCCAGCGGGACGGTCACGGTCCCACTTGGCGGGCTGGTCGACCTCGGGCGGGAGCGGGAGCGCCTGAACGGCGAACTGGAGGAGCTAGACTCCAACCGCATCCGCCTGGAGGGCCGTCTTAAAGACGAGCAGTTCCTTGCCAGGGCTCCTGAGGAGGTAGTGGAGCGGGAGCGCCAGCGGCTCGCAACAGCCGAGGAGCGCCGGACGAGAATCACGGAGATTCTCGGCCGGATCGGCGGCTAGGCCGATCTACTTTCTTCCCTTCTGACCGGGTTGTGCCTCATCTGAGCCGGACCAGCGTTGACGCTGATGCTGTAACACCACGGAGTCGGAGCGATGCGTCAGGAGAGAGAGCACGCGGTTCGTAAGGCTTTCATCTCCTGGGCAGCGGTCCAGTCACCTCCTCCGGCGTTAGTGCTGCCCGAGGTATCCACCGCCGGGAAGAAGATCGACCTTGTCTGCGTGGAAGAGCCCGTAGACACTGGTACGCTGCCAGCCAAACTGAAGACCTATCTCCTCAATGTGTGGCTGCGCGCGGACACCCACTTCAACCGGCCCGACTGGGTGCGCAGGCTGGGAATCGACCAGCCCTACATGCGGTTCGTAGCCGAGCGTCTGACCGGGAAGCGCGTCTGGCTCGTGGAGCTCAAGGAGCAGCTCAATAGCGAAGCGCTGGGTCAGATACTCGTCTACGGGCACCACTTTGCCAGGGACTACCCCGAGATGCCGGCGGGGCGCAGTATGGTCGCCTGCCTCAGGTCGGACCCTGCCGTGGAAGAGGTCTGCCGGAACATGGAGGTCGAGACGGTGGTTCTGGACGCCGACGGGCCGATGCTGACCTAGCACCCCTGGGCACATGCACGGATTACGCGAGAGTTAGTCCGTATGATGCCGTCTGCCGCTCTCCTCTTGTTGATTCCCCTATCCGGGGCTTCGCCCAGGCTGTGGGGTTGCCCCGTCCCTTGGGACGTTCAGGAGGGTGGTTGGCCGGCGGGTAGCGGCTGATCCGCGTTCATCTTCTGGAGCTGCTGGAGGCCCTTGCGGGTGTCGCTGGCCGCCCTGGCCTTGTCCGAGGTCTTTAGCCTGAGCTGGAACAGCCAGTAGGTGAACTCCTTCAACTCGGCGAGGCTGATCGAGTCGGTAGACTGGTAACCTCGCTCCTCCCGGAACCGGTCAAGGAGCCTGTCCCTGGGCTCACGGTAGAGTCTGACGCATACTTCGTCAGAGGTGTCGTTTACGTACTGCTTGCCGTTACTCAGGGCGCGCTTCTGGACTTCGAGGTCCGTCGCATGCTGGAGCGCTTCCTCGACCGTTACCCCATAGAAGAAGTTGAGGTATCCGCGGTACTTGTCAACTCCGAGGAGGTCGTTGAACCGGGTGGCGTCGAAGGAAGCGGGGAACCGGCCGGTGAACAAGAAATCCTCCATCTCTTTTTGGGGGATGAGGTCTGTGACCGAGTCGCAGAGGCGCTCGGCGAGCAGCAGCCAGTCAAAGGCCTCGCCTCCGATGAAGTAGTTGTATCGCCGGCCCCGGTAGGTCTCCTCGGGGGCGCTCCACAAGGCCATGGCCTCCAGCAGGGCGACGGACCAGTGGACGCCGGACTCGATGGAGGTCCGCAGGTGGGCCAGGGCTTCGTCTTCCCGGACGGGGCCCGGTCTGGTTTCTGTTATCGGGTCGCTAGTCATGGTCGGCGAAGGCCCCTGTGCGCTTGGATTTGTCGAGTTTCAGGAACGCCAGGAACTCGTCCAACGGCCAGGTGTTCAGGATGTGCCCGGGCTCGCACCAGCCCCGGCGTGCCACCGCTACTCCGTATTGTACGTTATCCAGCGCCTCGGTGGTGTGCGAGTCGGTGCTGATGACCAGGGGCACGCCCAGCTCGCGGGCCCTCTGGACGTGGAGGTCTTTGAGGTCCAGACGCTCCGGCGACGCGTTGATCTCCAGGGCCGTGCCGGTGTCGGCGGCGGCCTTGAAGACGGCCTCGAAGTCGGCGTCGATGGGCTGCCTCTCTCCGATGAGCCGGGTCGTCAGGTGGCCGATGACCGCGACGTGGGGGTTGCGCATGGCCTTGATGATCCGCTCGGTCATCTGCTCCGGACCCTGGGCCATGGCCGAGTGGACCGAGCCGATGACCCAGTCCAGGCCGGCCAGTACGTCGTCGGCATAGTCCAGGGAGCCGTCGGCGCGGATGTCCATCTCGGTACCGCAGAGGACCTTGAGGCCGCCGATTGTCCCGTCCAGGTCACGGAGCCGGGCCATGTGGCTCCGCAATCGTTCCGGGTCGAGGCCGTTGGCGATGCCCCTACCAACGGAGTGGTCGGTGATGGCGACGTACTGGAGCCCGCGCTCGATGGCGGCGGCCAGCATCTGCTCCATAGCGTCCCGGCCGTCGCTCCAATCGGTGTGAACGTGGAGGTCGCCCAATATATCCTCCACCTGCACCAGGGCGGGTATGGCGTTTTTCAGGGCGGCTTCGACCTCACCCAGGCCCTGTCGTATCTCCGGTGGGACGTACTGGAGTCCTAGGCGGGCGTAGAGGGCGTTCTCGTCGGCGAACTCGGTCAGTTCGCCGGTGGCCGTGTCGGTGAGGCCGTACTCGTTGAGGGAGAGGCCCAGCCTGTTGGCCCGGTCTCTCAGCAGTATGTTGTGCTGCTTGTTGCCGGTGAAGTACTGGAGCAGCGCCCCGAAGTTTTTGTCCGGCACCACGCGAAGGTCGATCTGGATTCCGTCGGAGAGGATGACCGAGGCCTTGGTGTCGCCGTGTCCCAGGACTTCTTCTACCTCGGGCAGATTTACGAGTGCGTCCAGGGGTTCTGTGGGTTCGCCGGCGGCGCAGACCAGGTCGATGTCGCCGATGGTCTCCTCGAAGCGGCGCAGGCTCCCGGAGGCTGACAGCCTGGTGATGCCGGGACACCGCTCTCGCAGGGCGGCGATGACGCGCCGGGCCGCGGGGATGGCCCTGGCGACGGGCGTGCGGTCTGCGCTGCTTCGGGCGAACTTGATGTGGCGCAGGATGTTGTCGGTGGCCTTTTCGCCCATCCTGGGGAGCTGGGCCATGCGTCCGTCGCGGATGGCCCGCTCCAGCTCTGTCAGGGTGGTGACGCCCAGGTCCTTCCAGACCCTCATGGTGGTCTTGGGGCCCAGGCCGGGGACGTGCATGAGGTCCAGGATGCCCTCGGGGAACTCGGACCTGAGTTTGGCGTAGTACTGGAGCCGGCCGGTGTCCACCAACTCCCCGATCTTCTCGGAGATGGCCTTGCCGATACCGGGCAGCTCCCTGAGGTCATGCTCTTCGCGGACCATCTGCTCAAGCTGTGTCGGCAGCCGGTCGATGGTGCGGGCGGCGCGCTGGTATGCGCGGACGGCGAAGCTGGATTCGGCTTTCATCTCCAGCAGGCCCGCGATGTTTTCGAATACCTCGGCGATCTGTGAGTTGGTCAAGGGACCCCTATCCTAACCTTCCCCCGTGGGCGAGGGAAGGGACTGGGAACCCCGACTCGTCGGGACCGCCCGCCCCGTTCTCAGGTGCGTTCGAAGTCGAGGGTATAGTCCGCCCAAGTATACCAAGGTAGGAGCCGGTGGAGTAGGCGGTGAGTGTCGGGCGGGGAGCGGCGTTGCAAGGCGCCTACGAGGGCACGGCATGCGCCGACGAGCCATGCGGACTCGGAGAGGGTGACGAGCCGGGCCATCAAGGCGTTGAGCCCCTGGAAGCCCAGAATGTCACAGTGCCGTGGCGCATACGGCGGCGTTACCTTTGCCCGCGGGCCCGGTGGCCTCGGTGTGGAAGGGCAGCGTGGCTGAGCGTATCGAGGTGTGAGCCGTTTGATTTCCCGTGACATTTTGTGACATTTCGTGCCACCTGGCGGGCAGGTCCTTACCCGGAAGGACAGGAGTTCATTCAGCGCCCCCGGCGAAACAAAAAAGGGACGGACCCCGCAAGGTCCGTCCCTCAGCGCACATAATAGCACGTATGTTCTGGGGCGTCAAGGGGAGGGAGGCGAGGAGAAGGACAAGGACAAGGACAAGGACAAGGACCTGTCAATCAAAAGGAAAACATTTTAGCGAACCTCAGTACTATCAGTACCCCCTTCAGCAAACGCTTCTACATGATCATGACGTCTGGCCTTCAGGCACAAAGTAATTTGGTGGCCCACTAGCTGCTATGTAACGAATATGACGGCCTTTATTCGTTCTTGAGTGCTCGAAGCTCTCATTGTTGGCAGTCTTGGAGACCAGCGCGGCCCGGTATTCTTCCTCGTTCGCAAATTTCGTTTCTTTGAACAGTACGCAGCACGTCATCAGGATGTTGATGAAATGAAAGTTGTCGACTATATGTGCCTGTGGGGTGATAATTTCTCGGAAGGCTTCGCAGACCAATCGGGCCGCGCGCTGCTTGCTATCCATGTCGTAAATGACTGAGCCTTCAAAGAAATCGTACAGATCGACGAAGTAATAATTCCGGAACGAGTTGCCGTCATTTCGCACAGAATGCCAACCCATTGAAAATAGTCGCCTGGGAAAGTCCTCGGGAAACGCCAATCCCTTGCCGTAACGTGACGTCAGATATGGGTTGTCTCGATCCAGGGAAAGAGAAAAGACGTAGCATTGCTTGAGGCATTCACGAATTACAAACAAGAGGCTTACAAAAACAACTAAAACATTATCATTTAGCTCTTGTCTAGCAACATCCGCAATTATCGAGATGCCGTGTTGAATTTCGCTTGAGTCGAAGAAACAATCCGCCCGAGTTACCCAGATCTCACCTTTGGAAATCCCTTCTGCCGCTTGTTGGTTGGTGTAATGATACAAGGGGCCCTGTGACAGGGGGAACTGAGACAGAAGCTCGTGGATGGTTTGGCTACCGCTGAAGTACGTGACAATTCGTGTCATTGGTCACCTGTAGCCCACGTTTAAAAACCAAGTCCTTTTGGTTAGCCTGATTTTAGCCCCGTTGTCTGGTAAGAGCAACTCAGGGGGTTTTTAGAGAATGTTTATAAGGGGGGAGCCAGGCATGTGGTGGTTGGACATCGTATGCTCGTTCAGCACGCAGAGGCTGTGTGGGGTCTTACACCTCTCGAGTGTCCCGATACTTATATCGGGACACTCGAACTGACATGAAGGTAAAACGCTCGAAGTGACAGAGGGATTCGGGGTTTGGGATTAAGGGTCTGGGGTGGGTCTTCGGCAGGCTCGCCTATACACCAGGGCAGGCAAAGGGAGCAGGAGAATGCCCCTTCCGCCCCAAATTCATTCGTCGTCCTTCCTCCCGGGAAGGACTCCTCAGAATGACATGAGCGGTGTGGGTTTTAGGGTTGGGGAGGGTGTAAGATGGGGCGCACTAGACCACATCTATCAGCCTGACAGGAGGGCGACATGCCGAGGGACGTTTTACGGTACGGGGTTATCAGCACAGCGCGGATCGCCCTGACCGCGCATGTGCCCGCCGCGCGGGAGTCGGCGAACTCGGAGATCGTCGCGATTTCCAGCCGCGATGGGGCCAAGGCGAAGCAGGTTGCCCAGGAGTACGGCATCCCCCGCTGGCACGGGTCGTACGAGGAACTGCTGGCGGACCCGGAAATCGATGCGGTGATAAATCCGCTGCCGAACTCGATGCACTACGAATGGACGGTGAAGGCGGCGGAGGCCGGCAAGCATGTGCTGTGCGAGAAGCCGCTGGCGGTCACGATGGAGGAGGCGCGGCGCATGGCCGCCGCATGCGAGGCCAACGGCGTGGTACTGGTGGAGGCGTACACCCATCGATGGAACCCGCACATGAGAACGGCACGACGGCTGATCGCCGAGGGCGCCATCGGCCAGGTGGTGAGCCTGTATTCGTCGCTGACGACGGACCCCAACCGGGAAAATAACGTCAGGTTTGTCCCGGAGCTTGGCGGCGGATGCCTGTGGGACGTGGGGTGCTACGCGGTCTATGCGTGCAGGTTCGTGATGGGAGCGGAGCCGCTGCGGGCCCTGGGGTTCGCCTCGGACATCGGTGGCTATGGCGTGGATACGACATTCTCCGGGCTGCTGGAGTTCCCGGGCGATGCCACTGCCCAGGTGATGGGCAGCTTCGAGCAGCTAGGGAAGTGCGAGCTTGCGGTGATCGGCACCGAGGGCCGAATCGAGATACCGAATATGTTCGACGACGGCGGTCCCCTGATCACCAGGATCGGCGGCGAGGTGCGGTCCGAGGCCGTGCCCGCGCCGAACAGGTATCGCGCCCAGCTGGACGAGTTCTCGGAGTGTGTCCTGAAGGGCAAGGCGCCGGAGTTCCCGGCGGAGGATGCTCTGCAAATTACGGCGGCCCTGCTGGCGTTGTACTCGGCAGCGGAGAAGGGGACTGTGGTGGAGGTGGAGCAGGTGTGAGGGAGCCTCTCCCCGGGTATATTCCCAACCGGCCCGCCCCCGGTTCGACGGGCGAGCAGACGAGTCGGGACAAGCAGGGTGAGTGGGTGTAGGATGCAAGGATTAGGGTGACCCTTCGATAGGCTCAGGGTGAGCGGAAGAACGGCGGTCAGGCGCCGTGGCACTTCTTGTATTTTTTGCCGCTGCCGCAGTGGCAGGGCTCGTTGCGCCCGATTTTGCGGTTACCGGCGGTGACGGCCTCTCTTCCTCGTTTGCCGATGACCTGGCTCATGGGGGACGCGCTTTTGGCGGCGATCCTGGCCCGGCCTCCTCGCCTGCCGTCGGTGGGTCGGGTGCCCTGTTCCATGCCCAGGTGGAAGATTGTGTGGACTATGTCGTGGCGGATGCGGCCCTGGAGGTTCTGGAACATCTCGTGGCCCTCTTTTTTGTACATGACCAGAGGGTCGCGCTGTCCGTAGGCGTACAGGCCGATGCCCTGCCGCAAGTGCTCCATGCCGGTGAGGTGCTGGACCCAGTTGATGTCGATGGCGCGGAGCATTAGCTGACGCTCGACGGTCCGCATGTTTTCCGGAGTCAGCGCCTTCTCGTGTTCTTCGTAGAGCGCCCGGGCGTGGGCGATGAAACCGTCCTCGATCTCCTCTTGCGCCATCTGCGCGACCTCGTCGGGGTCGGTCATTTCCGGAGGCGGCGGTAGGATGCCGGCGAGTTCCCTGAGCATCGCATCGGTGTCCCACTGCTCGGGCGCGATGTCGGCCAGGTACTGATTCATGATGTCGCCGATCTCTTCCTCGACCATGGACTGGATGTTGGCCTTGAGATCTGCGCCGCTGAGGACCTTCTCGCGCTCGCCGTATATGACGTCGCGGTGGGTGTTGACAACGTCGTCGTACTCGACCAGGTGCTTGCGCATGTCAAAGTGGTAGCCCTCGACCTTGACCTGGGCGCTTTCGATGGACCTGCTGATCATCTTGTTCTCAAGGGCCATCTCGTCTTCGAAGCCGGCGAAGTCCATGATGGACCTGATGCGGTCTCCGCCGAAGCGTCGCATGAGGTCGTCGTCGAGGGCTACGTAGAAGGTTGAGCGGCCGGGATCTCCCTGGCGTCCCGCGCGGCCGCGGAGCTGGTTGTCGATGCGTCGGGCGTCGTGGCGCTCGGTGCCGACGATGTGCAGTCCGCCCAACTCGACGACCTTGTTATGGTCGGCCTCCCACACCTCCTGGGTGATGTCGAGGCTGGCGGGGTTACCGCCGAGGACGATGTCGGTACCGCGTCCGGCCATGCTGGTGGCAACTGTGACGGCGCCGGGTCGTCCGGCCTGGGCGACGATAGTCGCCTCGCGCTCGTGCTGCTTGGCGTTGAGGACCTCATGGGGAATGCCACGGCGCTTGAGGATCTCGCTGAGGTGCTCGGACTTGTCGATGTCGGTGGTGCCCACCAGGACGGGCTGGCCGGTGCGGTGGCGTTCCTCTATCTCTTCAACCACGGCCTCGTTGCGGGCCTTCTGGTTGCGGTAGACCAGGTCGGTATTGTCCTCCCTGATCATGGGCTGGTTGGTGGGGACCTCGACAACTTCCAGCTTGTATATCTTCCAGAACTCCTCTGCCTCGGTGGCGGCGGTACCGGTCATGCCGGCCAGCTTCTCGTACATGCGGAAGTAGTTCTGGAGGGTGATGGTGGCGTAGGTGATGGTCTCGCGCTGTATGTTGAGCCGCTCTTTGGCCTCGATGGCCTGGTGGAGGCCGTCGGAGTAGCGGCGGCCGGGCATGAGGCGGCCGGTGAACTCGTCTACGATGACGACCTCGCCGTCCTTGACGACGTACTCGCGGTCGCGCTGGAAGATGGTGTTGGCCTTGAGGGCGTTCTCGACGAAGTGGACGACGCCGAAGTTCTCCGGGGCGTATAGGTTGTCCACCTTGAGCATCTTCTCCAGCTTGGCGATGCCGTCGGTGGTCAGCGAGGCGGCGCGGTGCTTCTCATCGATGGTGTAGTCATCTTCGTGGGCAAGGTTGGGGACCAAGCGGGAGAAGGTCTGGTACTCCTTGGGCGACTGTTCGGCGGGACCGCTGATGATCAGCGGGGTCCGAGCCTCGTCGATGAGGATGTTGTCCACCTCGTCAACGATGGAGTAGCTGAGGCGGCGCTGAACGCGCTGGGCGTGCTCCAGGACCATGTTGTCGCGGAGGTAGTCGAAGCCGAACTCGTTGTTGGTGCCGTAGGTGATGTCGGCGGCGTAGGCATCCCTTCGCTCGACGCGGCGGAGCTTGGCCATGCCACCCTCGGTCTCCTCGACAGAGGGCTCGTAGATGTAGGCCGACTCGTGCTGGAGGACGCCGACGGAGACGCCTAGGTGGTGGTAGATCGCGCCCATCCACTGGGCGTCGCGGCGGGCAAGGTAGTCGTTGACGGTGACGAGATGGACGCCCCGGCCCGAGAGGGCGTTGAGGTAAGAGGCCAGGGTCGCCACCAGGGTCTTGCCCTCGCCGGTCCTCATCTCGGCTATCTTGCCCTGGTGCAGGACGATGCCGCCGATGAGCTGGACGTCGAAGTGGCGCTGGCCCAAGGTGCGCTTGGCGGCCTCTCGGACAGCGGCGAAGGCCTCGGGGAGCAGGTCGTCCAGGGCCTCGCCCTGCTGGAGCCTCGCCTTGAACTCGCCGGTCCTGGCGAGGAGCCGCTCGTCGGAGAGTGCCTCGAACTCGGGCTCGAGCGCGTTGATACGCTCGGCGGTGGGCATCAACTTCTTGATGACCCCTTCGTTGGAGTCGCCAAAGACTTTTACAAGACCCTTTAGCATGGTCGTTGGTTGCCTTTCCTTCTGGCCGGTACCCGCGTTGGAGTGCCGGCGTTTGCAGTCTATTATACCAACGTGGGCTGTAAGTGGGTAAAGGGAAAAGGGTGAAGGGTTTAGGGAGTGTATGCTAACGGCTGGTTGTATCCGAGTAGACGGTGATACCGTCAGGGGACGAACGTTGAGTCAGCGGCCGAACATGGCGCCGACGGACAGGCCGCCGTGGATGCGGTGAATCGCCTCACCCAGGAGGGACGCCACCGACAGGACCTTGATCTTGGAGCCGTTCTTCTCGGAGGGCACCGGCAGCGTGTCGGTGACGGTCAGCTCCTTGATGATGCTGTCCTCTATCAGCCGGGTGGCGTTGCCCGAGAGGACGGGGTGGGTGACCGAGCAGTATATGTCACCGGCGCCGTGCTCCTCCAGTGCCATGGCGGTGGCTATGACGGTGCCGCCGGTGCCAATCTCGTCGTCCACGATGAGGGCGGTCTTGCCCTTGACGTCGCCGATCAGGTTCACGGCCTCGACCCGGTCCTCGTTGCCGATCCGGTGTTTTTCGACGATGGCGATGGGTGCATCCAAGATGTCAGCCATGTCTCTGGCCCGCTTGGCGTCTCCGACATCGGTGGCGGCCACGACCAGGTTGGACAGCTCCATCTCCTGGAAGGAGCGGGCCAGGATGGGGACGGCCGTAAGCTCGTCCACAGGGATGTTGAAGAAGCCCTGGATCTGACCGGCGTGGAGGTCAACGGTCAGCACGCGGTCGGCGCCCGCGGTCGTGATAAGGTTGGCGACCAGTCGGGCGGTGATGGGAACGCGAGGCTGGTCCTTCTTGTCGCTGCGGCCGTAGGCGTAGAAGGGGACGACGGCGGTGATGCGGCCGGCCGAGGCCCTCTTGGCCGCGTCTATCATAATGAGCAGCTCCATGACATGGTCGTTGACCGGGGCCGAGATGGGCTGCACCAGGAACACGTCCCGTTCTCTGATGTTCTCTTTTATTCGGACGAAGGTATTGTCGTTGCTGAACTTGAATACGTCGCACTGGCCCAGGGTTATCCCCAGGTATTCGCAGATGTCGTTCGCCAGCGCGGGGTGGGCGTTTCCGCTGAGGACTCTCAGGTCTTCATAGGTGGACATGGTGGTATCGGAAACCCTCCTATTGGTGGTGCCACCGGCGTTGAGGGCCGGGCTATCACTCTCTGACGGCGCGGCTCTAAGGCATTATAGCACACGGAATTTCGGAGTTTTCTAGGGGGTTGGGAAACAGTTTTAGGACCTCGTATGCCACCTTGGATTCCCTGATATTCCGCCCGGTCCGACAGATCGGGGGCCAGGTCACACCCCACCCCAGGGTTATTACCCACCCAGCCCGCCCCACGCTTCGCGTGGAATATGTATTCCTCCCAAGATTTGACATGTCGGATTTCCCGTGATGACTGGGTATGGGCGGGTAGGGTGGACTATGGATATAATCAGGGAATCATCGAAGAAAGGGACAAATGTCGGACGACATAGCGACCAACCAGACGCCCACCCATCCAAAGCTGCGCCCCGTGGAACCCCAGTGGGTTGAATACCAGGGGCAGCCGTGCATCTACCTACGCGACCCTATGGCCATGGCTGAACGGGCAGTCATCGTTCCCCGGGGCCTAGCGCCACTGCTTGCGTTGTGCGACGGGACTCGCGACGTCTCTCAGCTACAGGTATCGCTGATGCTTCGGGCAGGAATCCAGCTTTCCATTGATAAGATCGCCGACCTGGTGACTCAGCTTGACGGAGCGCTACTACTGGAGAACGGGGCGTATCTGGCAGCCTCGACCCAGGTGTTGAGGGAGTACAGGGGGGCGGAGTTCCGGACGCCCTCGCACGCGGGGTACGTATATCCGCCCGAGGCCAACGAGCTAAAGGCGACGCTGGACGACTACTGCGGCAAGGTCCCCGCCGATGGGTCGCCGCAGGTCACTGAGAGCACGCTGGCCGGCGTGGTGTCCCCGCACATCGACTTCGCCCGGGGGTACGAGACGTACGCTCGTTTGTGGCGAAGGGCCGCCCCAATGCTGCGAGATGTGGAGGTCGCCATAATCTTCGGGACGGACCATGCGGGCGGGGCGGGTGCGTTGACGCTGACGAGCCAGGGCTATCACACGCCATTGGGGACGATGCCCACCGACAAGGACGTGGTCGAAGGCCTGGCGAAGGCGCTGGGTCCGGAATCGGCGTTCGCCGAGGAAATCCACCACATCCGAGAGCACTCGATCGAACTGGCGCTGGTGTGGCTCCAGTACTTTCTGACGGACCGCTCCTGTCCGATCGTGCCGATTCTGTGCGGTTCTTTTCACGGCTATGTGGAGGGGGAGAGCGATCCGAGCGACGATGAGAGGATCGGGGCTACGCTGGCCAGCCTTGCGGAGGCCACCGCCGGGCGGAAGACGCTGGTAGTGGCCGCGGCAGACCTGGCGCACGTCGGGCCGGCCTTCGGCGATCCGGTGCCGGTGGACCCGGTGTCACGTGCAAGGCTTGCGGCTGAGGACGGCGAGTCGCTGGCCGCCATATGCGATGGCGACGCCGAAGGGTTCTTCCAACGGTCGCGAACGGAATCGGACGCACGGCGCATCTGCGGGCTCCCGCCTATCTACATGGCGCTGAGGTATCTGGAGGGCGCCCGCGGCGAGTCGCTGGGGTACGCCCAGTGTCCGGCCGACGCCACCGGGGGGTCGGTGGTGTCGATAGCGGGGGTTCTTCTGTACCGGTAGGGGCAGGCGACCTGACGCTTTGTGCCACTATACCCTCCCCGGGCTTCACCCGGATAAGGGGTGTTGCCCCGCCCCAGATTCTTCCCCCGACGAGTCGGGGTCAGAATGACAGAAAATGAGCGGGTCGGGGGTTTCTCAGTAATATGCTCAGGAGGCGGGATAACTCCCGGGACTAGCGGGGCGACCAGGAGGCGATGAACCCCTGTACGATGGGCTCGGCCTGTGGGTCCGGGCCGACGTCCACCACGAATATGCGGGCCGCGGACTGGAGGTCCAACGAGGCCGATACGGCATCGTCGACCACCTCGCCCGCGAAGACCAGCGCGGTACTGTCGGGAGACCAGGGAGAGCTGGAGTAGACGAACTGGTCGAAGAACTGGAAAAGGGTGCGCTGGGCACCGGACGCTGTGAAGTCTACCAGCGACCGGCCGACCCCTTCCTCCAGGTCCAACACCATCCACCTAAGGACCCCCCCCCGTCTCGGTGGGGGTGACGTAGGCCAGTTTTGTGCTATCGGGCGACCAGAAGAAGGCGACGACGACGTCGTCCAGCCTCATGGGTTGCCTGACACCGCCGGCGGAGTAGAATTCGATTCCGTTATAGGGTATTCCACCGGTGAGTTCGGATTCGGCAACGGCCAGCAGGCGGCCGTCGGGCGACCATGCGAAAGCCACCTCGCGGTCGACAATGTCAAGCAGGGTCCAGTCGTCCCGGTCAGGGTGGGCCATATAGAGGGACTCGGTGCCCGTGACCTCGGTGGAAACGAATACGAACCTGTCTCCTGTCGGAGCCCAAGCAGGTGCGCGGTAGCCGGCCCCCTGGACACCCAGGTTCACGAATGGAAACCCCCCATCGAACCTGACGAGGTAATGATCGACCCCGCCGTGCACGAGGAGACTGTTGGAGTCGGACGACCAGGCGGCATAGAGTGGGGCGTTCCGCAGGACGACACCGGCCCCGTCTCCGACCTCGCGGGCCGTGACCAGCAGGGTGAGCCCTTGAAGTTCGCTGGCGAAGAAGGCGAGGCGGCCTCCGTCCGGGGCCCAGAAGGGGAAGTGGGGCAGCCCCGCCGCGATCGAACCGGTGCCGGGTTGGTTGGTGTAAATGGCGTTGAACTGCCGGTCGGCGACGCGGTAAGCGTAAAGGACCAAGGCGCCTGAGTCACCGGCGACAGTTGAGGACCCGGAAAAGACGATCTGTGACCCGTCCGGCGACCAGAAGGGCCAGGTAAACCGGCCGCCGTCGGGACTGATTCTGACCGGCGAGGAGCCGTCGGAGTTGACCGTGAGAATCTCTCCATCGTCGTTCGCGTAGACTATCCGGCCGGCGGCGACGGTGGGAGTGATTGGGGGTTGGGGTGTGGGGGTAAGAGGCTGGGGTGTGGCGGTTGGAACAGTAGTAGGCGTAGCCGTCGGCGCTTCATCGGCCTGGGCCTGCGTAGGCTGGTCAGCGACGGGTGTCGACTGAGTCTGCCCTCCGCAGGCGGCCAGCGCCCCCAGGGACAGGGCGATGGCTATTCCCCAGGTTTTCGTCGAAATCCACATCCATTATCCTACGCGGCTGATTCTATGTTTGTCCGTGATCTGGGCGACCTGTAATCGACCGGGACAGGTCACAGCCAGATCGCAGGGCGACGGAACATTCTACCAGGTAGGATGCGGCCGTGCGTTCGCTAGGTGTGTGGAGGAAGGCAACAGGCCAGAATATTTCCGCCTGTGCCCGCACACGGACTTCGTTTGCGGAACGATGACCCCACCCCAAACGGGTCTTGCCATCCAACCCTCCGGCACGTGGTGAGATAGGTAGGGGCAGGTTTCAAAGCTGCCCCTACGACCATGTCTATGATTGCGTCGTTGCCAGTGGTCCGTCGGATGAATAACGGATTCGAGTGAGTGCTTGCATGCAGGCCAATCCACCCTTGGCGGGGAAAAGTTATTCCCCACACCAGGTCCTTCGTCCCTCGACACGTCGGGGTCCTCAGGATGACGGGATGCGAATGGGCCGGAGTTCCTCAAACAGGCCGGCGGTCTCTATATGTCGTTTTACCTATCTGGCCGGGCGAGAGCGGATTCAGGAGGAATGGCGACCGTGTCTCAGTGCCCGTCCCGGTGTCGCCCCGGTGTGGTCCCCGTTATCGATGACGACCGTGCCGTTGACAATGACGTATGGGATACCGACCGGGAATTGTTTAGGTTGGGTCCTCGTTGTCAGAGCTTTCACTTTGTCCGGTTGAAAGATGGTGATGTCGGCCTTCATGCCGTCGCGTAGGATGCCTCTATCGGGGATGCCCAGGCGTTGGGCCGGGAACGAGGTCATCTTGCGGACTCCTTCGGGAAGGGTCATTAGCCGCTCTTCTTGTACGAGCTCACTCAGTATCGCGGGGAATGTGCCGTAGCTGCGAGTAGGGGGGGTGTCACCGAGCAACAAGGAGTCGCTGCCGATCATGGACAGCGGGTGGGTTAGGAAATATGGCTGGGTCTTGAGGTTGGCCAGCATGGCGTTAAAGCTAAGCTGAAAGCCATCCTCCAGCAGCAGGTCGCATATGGTGTCCACCGGGTCTTGTCCCCGCATTATCGCGACCTCCGATATTGAGAGGCCGTCGTATTTCTGGTTCTCTGGACGCTTGAAATTGGTCAGCCATATCTCTTGCCACGAAGGTGCCAACGGGTGCGATTCTCCACGAATGCGTTTTCGAGTTTCCGTCGAGGCCAGGACCTTCCGCACCTCCGCCGGTCCGCCCTCCAGGGCCCAGATGGGAATCATGATCAGCAGCCGTGACGAACCCGGGTACAGCGGGATACTGTCGAAGGTCACGTCCTGACCGGACTCGCGGGCATCTTCGATTACCCGCAGGTAGTCGCGGGCACCGCCGGGCGCGTTGAGCCTCTGCGACAGGTGTGTGAGGTGCACCGCCGCACCACTGCGTTCGCCGATTTCCAGGGCCTCACGTATCGGGTCGATGTATCGGTCGCCCAGCTTGTACCTGAGGTGGGTATGGTAAATACCTCCCAGCTCGGCGACCTGCCTGGACAGCTCGACCAGCTCGTCGGTATCGGCGTAACTGCCGGGAGGGTAGTCCAGTCCGGTGGACAGCCCGAAGGCACCCTGCTCCATGGCTTCCCTGACGATGGACTTCATGTTTTCCAGATCGGAACCGGTGGCGGGCCTGTCGTTCCAGCCGATGGCATCGATTCTGACCGGCGAGTTGCCCAGGATGTAGGCGATGTTGATAGCCACGCCGCGGTCGTACAAGGCGAGGTACTCCTCCACTGTAGACCAGGTCCCGGGCAGAGGGAGATCTCCTTCGATTCCAGAGATCATCTCGGTGAAATCGGCGAGGTCGTCCTGAGACCGAAAGGGTGCGTAGGAGAGCCCGTCGACTCCGATAAGCTCGGTGGTGACGCCCTGACGGACCTTGGGCTCATGCCTGGGCTCGGCCAGTATCATCCGGGCGGAGTGGGCGTGGATATCGATGAAACCGGGGCAGACCACGTGGGAGGCGGCGTCGATGGTCCTGGCCGCCTCGACCGAGGAGACGTTGCCTCTGAGGATGCGCACCGTGTCGCCCTCGACGCCTACTGCGCCATAAAATCCGGGGCTGCCGGTACCGTCTACGATCATCCCGTTGGTTATCAACAAGTCCAGCATGGTTAGAGCCTACCTCCGTCGTCCGGTACAGGGTTATATGCCGATGGTTACATCCTACGCCTAAGCCGGAGGACAAGCCAAGGGCAACCTTCGTTTGCCGGCGACAGTTTTGTCACCCGGTGCTCTCCGGATGTGGCCAGGGAAAAATTAGCCACCGCCGGACGGGCCTCCTTATCCCATCCTCCGGCAGATGCGAAGATCGGTAGGGGCAGGTTTCAAACCTGCCCCTACGACCGGTTGGCCCGTCGTGCCGTGCCCGATAAAGGACAGGCCTTGTTGCCGCGGTCTCCACGGCCTAGAATAGAGCGAAGGATAGGCGTTGGTCCCGGGAGTGCGGGTGACACGGTTCTAGTTCCCCTGTGAGGAGGCGAACCCGATGAGGCAGCATATCGAAATTCCGAGGTCCGATGACGCGACCGCCCTGCGCAAAGCCGCGAACGAACACCTTTTCGTCGGCATGAGCAGCAGGGCGCAACTGGAGCAGGAAGGCGGGCCTCTGGTACTGACGGGAAGCCAGGGCATCTATGTCAAGGACATCGACGGCCGGGAGTATATCGACGGAATCTCGGGCATGTACTTCCGGAACATCGGTCACGGCCGGGAAGAGGTGGCACGGGCTGTGTACGAGCAGCTCTCCAACGTGAGTATGAACGTGTACGCGTCGGCGACGCCACCCACGATTCAGCTGGCGGCCAAGCTGGCGCAGATGGCCCCGGGAGACCTGAACCGTACGTTCTTCGTGCAGGGCGGCTCCGAGGCGAACGAAACGTCGCTGAAGATGGCGCAGGCCTACCACATGCGACGCGGGGACACTGGAAGGTATAAGGTTATCAGCCGCCGCGGCTCGTACCACGGGAACACCTACGGCACCATATGGCTGGGCGGCCACCCCAGCTTCCCGCGCACCGATTATCAGCCAGTGCCGCCGAACGTGGTCCATGTGCCGCAGCCGTACTTCTACCAGTGCGAGTTCGGCAGCGCTACGCCCGCCGAGTGCGCCGAGAAGTCCGCCAACGCAGTTGAAGAGGCCATCCTGTTCCATGGGCCGGAGTCGGTGTCGGCCTTCATCGGGGAGCCGGTGTCGCAGCCCTACGGGATGATCGTGCCGCCGGACGGCTACTGGGAGCGAATACGGGAGATATGCGACAAGTACGGGGTGCTGCTGATTTTCGACGAGGTGATCACCGGATTCGGCAGACTGGGGACCTGGTTCGGGGCGGACTTCGTAGGGGTCACGCCCGATATCATAAGCTTCGCCAAAGGTGTGACCAGCGGCTACTTCCCCGTCGGCGGCAGCATCGCCAGTGAGGAGGTGGCCGATGTGTTCACGGAAACACCGTTCAGCCACATGTTCACCTATTCGAGCCACCCGGCCGGGGCCGCGGCCGCGCTGGCCAACCTCGAGGTCGTCGAGAGTGAGAACCTGGTGGAGAACGCCAGGGTGCGCGGCGAGCAGCTGGAGCGGCGCCTGCTGGACATGAAGGAGATGCACCCGATTGTCGGTGACGTCCGGGGCGCGGGACTGCTCCAGAGCATCGAGTTCGTCAAGGACCGGGAGACTAAAGAGCGGTTCGACGCGTCGATGAAGGTGAGCGACAGTCTGACCAAGGGGATGATAGACCGGGGGCTGTGGATTCGGTCGTATGCTTTCCACATTCCGATCGCACCGCCGCTGATTGTCACGGCCGACGAGATAGACCAGATCGCGGATAAGATCGACGGCGCTCTTACGGACACGGAGAAGGGGCTGGGGCTCATTTAATATCGGCCGGCAACGGCGGCGTAATGCCCCGCTCGTGGTTCGACAAGCTCACGGTGACGTGCACGCAATTTATCATCATTGCCCGTCGGTATGACAGTCTCTATACGGACCGTGTGATCTTCAACAGTGATACGTTCTACCACCAAGCGTAACAGTTGCCGGCGCTCCTCATAAGTCATGGCCTCCAGGCCAACTGACACGCTTTCACAGAACTTCTCCACGTGCTCCAGAGCCTTGAGGCCATCCTGCCTTTCTCGGTCTCTTCGGTCAATGTCCCGCCTGGCCCGTTCTAGCTCCTGGCGTCGCGCCCTGAGTTTCTCCATCTCGGCCTTATACCGGTCAAGCTCCATCGCCTCATTGACATAGGCATCGGTGATCCGGCCCTCTTGAGTCTTGACCCGTTTCAGTGCCAGCTTCGTCTGCTTGCGCTCTTCTTCCAGAGCATCGGGCGTGCAAGCACGGGTAATGCGACGCTGGTATTCCTCCGTTAGCAACTGTGGATGCTGCAACGCCTCTGTGACCGCCTCCCACACAACATCCTCCACAGGTTGGGCACGTATCGAACCGGGTGGACACTTCTTGCCTGTGGACGAACTGACTGGAGAAGCGTTGGTGCAGCGGTAACCGCGGTACTCGTTCTGTGCAAATCCACTGTAGGTAGAGCCACAGCGGGGGCAACGCATGAGACTTCGAAGCAGGTAATTGTGCCGCTTATTGTTGCGCCTGGCATACACCGAGTTCTGTCGTAGCTGCTCTTGGGCCTGGTGATGTCGGGGGCCGGCCCCGCCTGGCAGGGAGTGGGATTCGAGCGACTTGTCGAACCCGACATGGGCTTTCCAGAGCCCCAAGACCCTTGGAGCCCGGATGACAAGGGCAGACAATCCTATTTGTCTCAGATGAAGAAGATGTGGGAGGACTGCACCGGCTGTTGCTGGTATGCAACCTCGATGCTCCCCCGTTCCCTGGTCTTCGCTCCCAAAGCGGTAGCTCAGGCCACAGGCTGGCATTTCGACCGCGAGAAGGCACTCGCCCTGGGTGAGCGCATCATCAATCTTCAGCGTCTGCTCTCTCTTTACCTCGGCTTTGACGCGCAGAATGAGTTCGATCTTGGCTCCCGGGTTGCCGAAGCGCCGCCCAGCGGACCCGCCCAGGGAAAGGCCCTGGGTCCCCACCTCAAGGGTATGCGCGAAGAGTACTATTCCTCTGTAGGTTGGGATCCCGACACGGGGGCGCCCAGTGACAGGACGCTGGAGAAGGTGGGACTGGGAGACTATCGCGTGGGGAGAAGTTAAGCGGGCCTTGATTGATGCTGAGCATCGTAACTGTTTCACAATGTCATGGTACGCTCCCCTATCGCCATTTCTGACGAGTTGCTCCAGCGCTTGCGGGTTGCCGTTCAGACAGCGGTTCGACATCTTTCCTGGGAAGGACACCACGACCGGTGATGATGTGGGGGTTCAACAGTACCAGATGCGCCCTAGGACGTGAAGGAAGCGACCTCCTTCCTGTGGAATGCGGAGGTGCCCGGGTTTACTCGATGCACAAGTGGCTTTGAAATCCCTGTAAATAGCCTCCGAAACGATTTCGACAAACACGAGGTTGACCCACGTCGGGTCGTGGCCAAGATGGAGTGGCAGCAGGGTAACGAGCATCACTGAGGTCAACAGAGATGATGAGGGATAACCAAGGGAGAGGTGCGTGTCTGGAGGGGCTGGAAGGGAGCCATAGTGTATCGCAAGTGGCTTTCCCAACCGATGGACCACCAGCCGCCACACCAAAAGGTAGTCCAGTAGGCGCGA
>CAZEDC010000053.1:0-16973 GCA_964510985.1 uncultured Dehalococcoidia bacterium | reverse complement strand
AAACACGGGAGGCTACGTAGTCAAGAGATTTTTACGTCCTGGCTTATTTACGGGGTTCCCAAGCCTTGGTCCTCTCAGGATCGTGGTGGTCGCTGGTATTTTAACGCCGGTGGAATTGACGGTCAAGGTGTCGTTGGTGATGGAGCAATCACTTTAGCTCGATCTCCATAAAGGCCACCTCTTCTCCGCCGCGGTTGACGACGTTGTGCTCGACACCGGCCTTCCTGAGATATGGTACGCCGTGCGTGATGTTGTTGTCCCTCTCCCCGTCGTCGTCAACGACCGCGAGGGTGCCGGTGATGAGCGGGACGACGACGTAGTCCATCTCATGGACATGACGGCCGGTCTCTGTACCGGGGGCAAAGCGCCACTCGGTAACCCGGACGCGGTCGTTGTCTATGAACCTGGTCGTTTCAGCCGGTGTATTCGTCATGTTTGCTCCTCGTTATCATCTCGCCACGCTTACTGGTCGATGACCGAACCGTCGAAGTGGAGCCGAGTCTCGACCTCTCTTGGCCTGGGCGGGTGTTTCTCTTGGGCGTCATCGGCCAGTTCGATGCCGATGCCGGGTGTGTCCGGAATGATCAGGAAGCCGTCTTGGACCTGGATGGCCGTCTTGACAATCTCGCACTTGGGCGGTTCTTGTTCGCCGGTGGGGTATTCCTGGAGGGCGAAGTTCGGTATGCACGCGGCCAGTTGCAGACAGGCTGCCGTGCTGACCGGGCTGAGGGGGTTGTGAGGGACCACGCCGACGTAGTGGGCCTCTGCGATGGCTGCGATCTTTTTTGTGTGAGTGAGTCCTCCGGCCATGCAAACATCGGGCCTAATGTACTGCACCGCCCCGCGGCTCAGCAGCATCTCGAACTCGTGGATGGTATGGATGCGCTCGCCGGTCGCGATGGGAATAGAGATATGGTTGGCTACCAGACCCATGGCGTCAAGGTTATCGGGGAGTATTGGGTCCTCGTAGAAGAACGGATGGAACTCCTCGATGCCCCTGGCCAGGACGATAGCCTCGGCGGGAGTGAGCCTCCGGTGGATCTCGATGCACAGGTCGACGTTTTCGCCCACGGCATCGCGATAGGCGCCGACGGTCTCTATGGCGTCTCGCATCTTACCCACGTGGGTCTCGAAATAGGGCTCGTCCCTGGCCTCGTCCAGGAAGGGCGTCAGGTGGCCCACAGCGGTGAAACCCTTGGCTTTGGCGTCCTTGACCCCCTGGATAAGTTTCTCTTTTGTATCTCCGAACACGTGGTAGTAGACGCGGGCCTTGTCGCGTGTCTTCCCTCCCAAAAGCTGGTACGCCGGAACCCCGAAATTCTTACCGGCAATGTCCCAGAGGGCGATGTCCAGGGCGCTGATGGCTCCCATGATGGCTGCGCCCCTGAAGTGTCCGAAACGGTACATGTACTGCCAATGGTGCTCGATACGCAGCGGGTCCTGCCCCACCAGATAGCGTCCGAACTTGTTGATGGCGGCCTCGGACGCCTCGAGGAAACCCCAGGCGCCGGACTCTCCCACGCCGGTAATTCCCTCGTCGGTGTGGACCCTGGCAAACAGGTATCTATCGACCGGAATCGCTTCGACAGAGGTGATTTTCATGGGTTCTTCTCCCGTATGCTGGGGTTACATGTGACGCTATTGTATGTAGCGGGAGCCGGTGGGACAAGGGTAAAGCACAGAGATCAACTGGGATGCTCCTGTTATCCCGCTCAATGTGTTTGCAATGGCTGAGCGCCGCTGGTGGTGCAGCAACGCAAACTGGAGAGAGTGTGGTACAAGGAAGGTCACGGAAAACCGAAGGCCCAGGAAAATGGTAAGGGGAAGGCGCATATGCCTACTATAGGACTTGGGGGTGCAGACATCCCCTACATGGTGATTCGGCATCCCAGACGCCGTCATGTCTACGTGGAGGTCCGTCCAGGGCAGGTCGTTGTTCGGGTCCCTCTGCGGTTTGCCAACCGCCAGATCCCCGCCATTTTTAGTCAGCATTCAGAATGGATTCGTAAGCAGTTGGCAGCATTCGAGGTGGTGCAAGCGCAGACAAGTAGGAAGTACGTAACCGGTGAGCTGTTCCCCTACCTCGGAAAGACCTACGTGCTCAACGTCGACTACGGCGAGGACGCGTCGAAGTCCTCCGTCAAGTTGACAGGCGGTCATCTCTGCGTAGTGATAACCCGACCCAATCCTGACGGTGTTGAAGAGGAAGGCCCCTCCGACGCAAGGGACCTGATACTACAGTGGTACCGCGAAAGGGCTAAGGAATACTTACCGGCGAGACTTGATGAACTCAGTCAAGAAACAGGCATGCGCCCAGCCCGAGTCAGGGTGAAAAACCAGGTAACGCGATGGGGAAGTTGCTCTTCCAGCGGCTCGGTTAATTTGAATTGGAGGCTGGTCCTGGCGCCAACCCGGGTCGCCGATTACGTGATCGTCCACGAGCTCTGTCATCTGAAAGTACTCAATCACTCCAAACGGTTCTGGAATCTACTGGCGACGGTCGATCCCCGGTTTCCCGAGTGGAAACTATGGCTGAAAGTCAATAGCTGGCTTCTCAAGTCGTGGCTACACGATGAATAGCAGCCCAGATCAACCTCCATGAGCCTCGAGTAACGACAGGGGAATCGACATAGGTTACGAAATCGTGCGAGCACTCGTGAACTGGACAACGTCGGCTCGTTACCGGCGGCAACACAACCACCGGACTCAGGCTATAATGGGCTCATGGACCCGGTACTAGTTCCAGCCGGCACAACCGGACGAGGGGACATTGGCGAATAAACGACGCCTTGTGGTGGTATCCAATCGGGTGCCACCACTGACAGCGAACAGTGACCTCACGAGAGACAGGGAACTGCCTGTGGGCGGCCTGGTAAGTGCCGTCCGCGCTGCCCTCGAACAGAGGGACGGACTGTGGTTTGGATGGAGCGGAACCACGGAGGACCGCATTGCGTCCGCACCGCCGGCGATTACCGATCTGGGACCGATACGCCTGGCGACCATAAACTTCACCAGAGGAGAGGTCAATCTCTTCTACAACAGCTTCGCCAACAGGACGCTCTGGCCCCTACTCCACGGGTTTCCCGCAAAAACCTCCATTCGGCGCGATGCCTTCGAGGCTTATAAACGGGTCAACCAGAGATACGCGAGAGCCCTCGTTTCCATGCTCGACGATGGGGATATCGTCTGGATACACGATTACCACCTCTTTCTCCTCGGGACCGCGCTGAGAGACCTGGGATGGAAGGGTAAACTAGGCTTCTTCCTGCACACCCCTTTCCCACCCGCCGAGACATTCAGCATATTGCCCTGGGCCCGCCAGTTCCTGGAGGGCATGTTTGCCTATGATCTAGTCGGGTTGCAAACCAAACGTTACGCTCGCAACCTCAGCGATACGCTGGGAAGGGAACTGGGCGGTGGAATTATCGGCGAGCGATACATGGTGAACCAGCTGTTCACGCGTATTAAGACCTATCCTATAGGTACCGATCCAGAAGGCTTCGCCGAGATGAGCATGCGGGCCTCGAAGACAAGCGCCGGCGAACTCCTCGAGCGGATTCCAAACGACATCGTCCTGGGGGTTGATCGCCTAGACTACACCAAGGGCATCACCTACAGACTTCGCGCTTTTGAGCACCTCCTGGAGCAGTTCCCTTCCTTGCGAGGCAAGGTGAGTATGATCCAGATCTCGGCACCTTCCCGAAGCCGGGTGCCGGAGTACCTCCAGGAGAGGGAACAGGTTGACCGGCTTGTGGGGAGCATCAATGGCCGCTTCTCCGAGACCGGCTGGGCGCCGATTCATTATTTTTACCGGTCATTTGCCCAGGAAGAGCTGGTTGCCTTCTACCGGACAGCCCGGGTCTGCCTGGTGACGCCTCTCCGGGACGGCATGAACCTGGTAGCCAAGGAGTTCGTTGCCTCCCAAGGCGACGATCCGGGGATACTTGTGCTGTCCAAGTTCTGCGGTGCGGTGGAAGGAATGAGCGAGGCTGTGATCGTCAACCCCTATGACATCGAAGGGACCGCCAATGCCATCAATCGGGCTCTCCGCATGCGCAAGTCCGAGAGACGCCAGCGGTGGGAATCGCTTATCGAAGGAGTGCGCCGGGACACCGCACAGACTTGGAGCGACTCCTTCCTCTCAGACCTTTCTTCTTAGGACACATCTGTACCCACATCGACACCCTCCCTCTCCTCCCCACCAAGAAACAAGGACAGGCCATACTGATCTGGTGGTTATCGCTCGAGGTGCCGTGTCTCAACAACGTCCGGCCGCTGTAGAGATTGGGACCATCGGCGCCCCGGTGATAACCGATATCGGCCGGAAAACTTTATTGGACTTCTTCTCTCTTCAGGGCCAGTCCCGCAAGCCCGATGGCGGCCACTGTAATCGCCAGGGTTAAACCCAATGAGCCGGCGGGGGCCATATAGGACGTCCTCTCCAGAGACGGAGGCATCGCCCCGATATCCGGATCGAAGGAGCCCTCGGCACCTACCAGTACGGTGAGAATCTCTTCCGTTCCTGCCTTGTAAGCTCCGGTCGTTATGCCTAGCCATGCCTGTGATTGAGGCGCGAGCCGGATGGTCTCCGCTCGGTCCAGGACTTGAACGTATGCGTTTCCCAGGTTGTAGCTGCCATCCAGGTAGTAGAGGAGGTAGTCTTCATACGCGGAAGGCCATGACATCCGCATGATCGGGCCCGCGGCGAAGACAAAGAGCACCACCAGGGTGAAGGCGGTATTGCGGATCATGGCGTTTCTCACAAGGGTCGAGATGGCGATGCTCAACGATGCGAACAGCAGGATAACCAGGAGCGAGAACAGGAAGATCCACGGCAGGATCCCCATGAGTGCAGATACGGTGCTCGGGTCCAGTCCCAGCGATGCCCAAATAACAAGGACCGAGACGGGCAGGACCACGGCCTCCAGCATTATCGAGGTCAGGACCAGCGCCAGGAATTTGCCGAGTAGGAACTGCGTCCTGCTGATGGGTTTGCTCACCATCAGGAGCAGCGTGCCTCTCCTTCGCTCCTGGTCGATCAGCTCCAGGCCCGAGGTCCCGACGATCAGGTAGGCGAGGAAGAATCCGGTCATCCAGAAAAACGAGATGATGACGTAGTACCCTACCAGGAAGCTCGTCTGCATCTCAAGCGACATGGTCCCGGCCCGGAACGACTCCTTCCAGACGACCTGCGCCAGAAACAGCGCCAGTACCTGCCCGCCGGCGATGAGCACGACGGTCCTTTTTACGCCCAGCAGCTCGCGGACGGTCCGGGCCATGACCACGAACAAAGCCATGCGTTGGAGGATGGGAACCGTAGTACCGGGTTCCGGCACGACGGCACCGGCATCCGGACCGTTCGGCCCTTGTGAGGCCTCCATTTCCTACTCCTTCTCCATTCCCACGGTCTCGCGGTAGATATTCTCCAGACTCACCTGCTCCTGGCTCAAGTGCTCAAGGTCGGCGTCGTAACGGACCACCGCCTTCAGTATCTCCCTCCTCAGACCTGGCCCATCCTCGCTGGCCAGGTGCATGAAGCCCTCGTCGTCCAGCCAGCCCTCGGTCACCACCCCCTGGTCTTTCAGATAACCCAGGACCGTGTCGTTCTGTGATGTCTTGACCATATACTGATTTTCGGCGAAGCGGCCCCTTATCTCGTCGATGTCTCCCTGGACGACGATCCGGCCCTTGTAGATCATGGTTATCGAGTCGGCGACCTGCTCGAGCTCCGACAGGATATGGCTGCTCAACAGGATCGTGGTGTTGCGCTCGCCTTTGAGCTGCCTCAGTCTGTCCAGAATCGACAGCCTCCCCGTGGGGTCCATGTTCGCCGTTGGCTCATCTAGGATGAGGACTTCCGGCTCGTGGATCAGCGCCTGCGCCAGGCAGAGCCTCTGTCTCATCCCGGCGCTGAATCCCTCACCCTTCGCGTTTGTGAACCCGCCGAGGTCCAGTCAGTCGAGCAGATAGTCCGCCCGCCGGCCCGCCGTCCTGGCATCTATCCCGCAAACCCTGGCCATATATACCAGATACTCGTGCGCGGTCATGTCGTCGTACAGCACCGCGTGCTCCGGCGCGTATCCGATCAACGCCCTGGCGTCCTTGGAACCGATTGCCTGGTCCTTTATCCAGCCGTCGCCCTCAGTGGCGCGAAGGGCCCCGATCAGCATCTTCATGGTGGTGGTCTTCCCCGCCCCGTTGGGGCCCACGAAACCGTGGATGGTAGCCGCCTCGACCTGCATGTCGATTGCATCCACGGCGGTGAGGTGACCGAATACCTTCGTCAGCCGCGAAGTCCGGATCACGGTGTTGTTGTCCATCGTTTACCTATCGCCTCAGGACCACGCGGGCGACCCTGAGCGCATGTCCCCAGAAAACCAGGACGATAAGAGCGCCCGTCACCAGGAATGCCCAGACCATGATGCTCGAGCCGTTCTCCACGGTGAAGTCCACAGTCTGGTAAACGCCACGCCCAAGCTCATCGAGGGAGCGTACGGTCACCTGGTGGTCGCCCTGTCCGGCTTCGACCGTGACCTCGTTCTCGTTGGTCCTGGCGACCTCGACGCCGTCGATGAATACCTGGCTGTACGAGCCGGGGCGCACACCGGTCCAACGGACCGTGAGCGGTGAGCCCTTACCGCCCTGGCTGCCGGTGACTTCGATCCGGAGGTCGTTGGCAACGGTGAGCAGATAAACATCTCCCGTCATACCCACAACACCGAATTCACCACCGCCCTGGAGGTTGAAAAGATCGATGCCGAGCACCCGGAAATCGGCCACGACCTCTTCTCGTTGCAGGTCCACGACCATCAAAACGGACTCTTTGGTTTCGGCCTTCTCACCCAACGATGTGATCACCACCAGCTCGTTGGAGCCGTCGCCGGTGAAGTCGGCCGTCTCGCGCACGAGCAGGCCGGGGTGCCACCTAGGGTCCTTGTTACTGTCCGCCGAAACGTTCTCCAGAACGACCCGTTTGACCAGATTGCCCGAAGCCACATCGTAGACCTCCACATAAGCGCCGGACTGCCAGGTCAAGTTCTTCACCAGCGCCAGGTCGGCGACGCCGTCACCCGAGATATCCGAGATAGAACCGGCGGGCATAATAGGGCCCCGGTAGTCCTGGAAAAGGTGTGTCTCCTTGTACTCGGAGAAGTCCCAGATTATCTCACCAGATCGTGTGTCCATTACCCGCAGCCTGGAACCCTCCGAACCCTCGATCCACCTCTGAAAGACAAGGGCATCGTCGTGACCGTCGTTGTTCAGGTCTTCGACGTCCAGGTCCAGCGTCACGTTGGCGTCCTCCTGGCCCGGATCGTACTGCTCCAGCTCGAACAGGGGCATTCCGGTCGCGGAGGATAGAACGATACCCCGGGGTGGCCGGTTCTCCTGGTACAGGGGATATACGATGTCCTTTACTCCGTCGCCGTCAAGGTCCTCGACAAGCTCTCCCTGCCGGGGGTCGAATCCTCGCTCTACGTCGATGATAGCTCCCGGCTGAATATCAAACTCGCCACGCTGGAGATTGCTGAGACCGATGATTATCCTCTGGCCGGTAAAGGCAACTAGGTCATCGATGCCGTCGTCATTGAGGTCTCCCGCCACCCGATAGCTCGTACCGTGACCGGCTTGTAGGCTAAACTGCATATCCTGGTCCGAGTCGCCGGTGAACGGGTCCTGGTACATCCAAGGTTCGACGGTCCTTGTCCAGAGCAGCTCCCCTTCGGTGCTCAGTATCCATACATCCCTGACTCCACCCACGAATAAGACGGCTCCGCCGGGAAGACCGGTGTTTCGTAGAACCTGCAGCGACAGAACCCGCTTGTCCACCCTGCGGCCCTGCAATTCCTCGGCCAGCCTCCGCTGCCAGTCCTCCAACTCGCGAGGGAGCCGCTCGTTTTCGAAGTTCTCCCGCCAGTCCCTCCTCATCTGTTCCTCGTTCTCAGCCAGCTGCCGCTCCAAGTCCCGTTGCCAGTCTTCCTCCATCCTCACGCGTTCCTCCGGCAACTGTCGATCAAACTCGTCCCATGACGTTGCTTCGAACTCCTGCCGGTCCCTTTCGAGCTCTCGGTCGAACACTTCCATCCGCGCGTTTTCCTTATCCGCGATCTCTTGCTCAGGGGTCCCATCTTCACGCCATTGCCGTATGTCGGCCTGTAGTTGGTCTTCGAACTGTTGCTGCCTATCGCGCTCCTGGTCCTCCCAGTTCCGCTCCAACTGCCGCCGGTGCTCGTCGCGCATCTGCTGTTCCGCCTGATTCCATTGATCCTCAATATTTCGCTGGAAGTCCTCTCTCTGTTGTTGCTGCTGTCGGGCCAGTTCCTGCGGGAACTGCGACTCCATTTCAGCTTTAAAACTGTCCCGGATCATCTGCTCGAGTGCGGCTGGGTCGCTATCCAGGGATTCCCACTTGCCGTAGTAAGTCTGGTCGGTCACCGGCCGGCGCAGGATCACGGAGCCGTCAGCACCGCTGAGCGCCAGCACCTTCGAGTCCTCTCCGTACTCCTCCTGCTTGTCAAACCTGACAGGCTTCTGGATATAGCCGACGATGTCCTGCTTTCCGTCCTGATTCAGGTCGGGCGCCACCATAACACCGCCGATGCCTCCTGTGGCCGTGAACTCCTCGTAGGGCATGGTGTATGTCCACGCAATCTGCTTGGACTGCCCGTCCACCACGTAGAGAACTCTGGCCCTGGCCTCCGGAGGGCCATCCTGTTGCGAATAGACCTTTGATCGGACGAGGAAGTCCTCCGTGCCGTCACCTGTGAAATCACCTCGCTCGACCGCCGCACCCGTCACCCTGGGGTAGTCCCAGAGGACGTCACCATCTGCCGAAATACCCAGGGCATCCCTCCTATTGGAAACGACGAATATCTCACCGCCGCCCAGATCTTCGACCGCATACCTGTCGCGGCCGCGTTTTCCAGGCACACCGGCTACATCGATCGGGTCTTTGACCACGCCGTCGGTCAGATCTACCACGCCGAGTCCAGACGCCGGCAACAGGGCCACGGGCCTCCCTTGGAATGACGTGAGCGCCAACTGGCCGACCTGCTCCAGGTCAACCGTGGTGTTCTCCCACACGATGGTCCCCGAGGCAATGTCCAGCATATACAGACCAGCCCCTCGAGGTTCCTGGCCTTCCGCCGCCCCACTGCCCAGGAAGGCCAACACCAGGACATCTTTGACCCCATCCCCGGTTACGTCGTCAGCGACATACGCCCTGAGGTTGAAGAAGTGAAATTCGCCCGGACTGGTAGTACGCCCGCCCCTCCTGAGGTAGTACCTGTCGAGCAAGGCGCTGACAAAGTCTAAGGCCTGGGCCTCCCACTCGACGGTACCGTCCCGCAGGTTCACCAGGCGGACCGCGCCATCCTCAGAGCTAACCACCGCCATCGATTCGCCCCGAACATGTAGCGGGACGATGTCCCAGACCGACCTTCCGATTGTTTTCCAGGGTCCCCCACCCTCGTTCCGCGCCTCATACCTCCTGGCTAGCCTCTTCTCCCAGAGCAGGCTGCCATCGCCCCCATCCAGGATATGCATGTAGCCGTTCTGCCCTCCGATCGCCAGGTCGGGTATCCCGTCGCCGGTTATGTCCGGAGTTATCGCCAGTTTCCAGAGGTTGTCGTTGGAATCGAATCGCCAGAGCAGTGCTCCGGACATCCCTTCCAGGGCGTAGGCGCTATAGCCCGAGGTGACCACCACATCGTCGGAGCCGTCAGCGGTCAGGTCAATCGCAATTACATCGAAGCTGGGCGTCTGCTGCTGGGTCCACATCAGGTTCTCGATGAAGACCTCTTGCCTGGGAACAAACTGCCAGACCGCCTCTCCAGTCGCCGGGTCGTACACCCTGACGTTGGGGAAATATGTGTCGTCCACGACAACCGCGACGTCGGGCCTGCCGTCAGCCGTCACATCGTTGAGGAGCGCGATGTCCGTTACGGCGCTGGAGGTAGGGATGTACCGGAGCAGACTGCCCTGGGAGAGTACATATAGACCACCGGAAGTCCCCAGCAGGACTTCAGCCACGCTGTCTCCGGTCAGGTCCGCTGCATGGACGTCGGCGGAAATGGTCCCCGTGAGTCCTACTCGGAGGAAACGAACCGAATCTTCGAGGTCGGCAGCCGTAGCTGCGGACCGGTGTGTAGGGGTAGTCGAATCAGAGGTGTAATCGTCGGCGCCTTCGCCAAAGGTGGATGTGAACAGAAAAGAGATGCAGCAAGAATGGCGGCGAGGAGAGGGTGCGACAGGACCCGCCTCTGCATAGGACTCCTCCCCAGCTCGACGAAAACTGGCGGTCGCGAGCGGTTCAAAATAACGGTCGCGGTATTACACTACGGAGGCTTCCGATGCGGCCGGAACGATATTCCCGCCAATTCCCCCAACACTAGCACCGACGCATTTGGCGGTCAATCGTCGTAGCTTTCCGTGGTCATCGGTTGTGCCTTTGATATCCCACAACGAATCTGCTATCACATTGGCAATATTCCGGAGCTATTCCGGAGAACGCCGATGAACATCATGGGCAAGCGAAACCTGCGCAAGGTCCTGGAGCACCGCGTCCGTACCCAACCGGACAGGACGTTCCTCGTCTATGAGGACGGCAATAGAAGACGCCCGGCGTGAGCGCTACGTCGATGGGCGGCCCCTGCGTAGCGCCCTGCCGGCCAGGACGCCGGTGTTCTCTCCCCGGTCGATGACCACCTGCCCGTTCACGATGACGTACTCGATACCCACCGGGTACTGTTTGGGGTGCTCTTTAGTGGCATGAGTCTTGACTGTGTCGGGATTGAAGATCACTATATCGGCCTTGAACCCGTCCTTCAGCAGACCGCGGTCTGGGAGTCCCAGTCGTTGTGCCGGGAACGAGGTCATTTTTCTGATAGCCTCGGAGAGCCGCAGGTGCTTCTCCGCCCGTACGAACTCCGCCAGCACCAGGGGGTAGCAGCCGTAGGTTCTGGGGCTGGGGTACTCCCCCAGCAGCACCGCGTCGCTGGCTATCATGCCCGAGGGATGGGATATGAAGGCCGGCAGCGTGTGGGGATTGACCCCGATTAGCACCGTGGTGACGCCCAGGTTCTCTTCGTGAATCAGGTCGAATAGGGCATCCGCCGGCTCCTGTCCCCGCAACTCCGCGATATCGGTCAGCAGCCGTCCCTCGTATTTGAGGTTCTGGGGCAGTTTGAAGTTGGTAAGCCAGTGGCCCTCGAGTCTGGAGTCGGGGATCTCCTTTTTCATCCTGGCCCGGTCGCTCGGGTCGGCCAGGGCCGCCATCAAACGCTCCGGCCCCCCGTCCTTTGCCCAGTGGGGCAGGACGATGGTCATGGTGCTGCTCGAGTAGGGATAGGAGTAGCAGTCGAAGGTGACGTCCATGCCTTCGTCTCGGGCGTCGTCCACCAGGCCCAGGTAGTCCAGGTGGCTTCCAACACCCTGGGCGTTCTGCCGGTAGTGGGTCAGGTGGACGGGGCTGCCGCTGCGCCTTCCGATGTCCAGCGCCTCCTCCCAGGGGGCCATCACCCCCTTGTAGCGCAGGCTCGCCCTGGTATGGGTGTGGTAGAAGCCGCCGAGGCGGGCCGATTCCTCCGACAGGGCCACTAGCTCGTCCGTGTCAGCGTAGGCACCCGGCGGATAGTCCAGGCCCGTTGACAGTCCCCAGGCACCCTCCTCCATGGCCTCTCTCGTTACCGACCTCATGTCCTCCAGCTCCGACCCTGTGGCGGGCCGGTCGTCCCAACCGACGCCCCAGATGCGCACCGCGCCGTTGCCGAGGATATAGGCCATGTTTATGGCGATCTTGCCATCGTACTTGTCGAGCAGCTCGGGCACGGTCAACCAATCTGCGGGCATGGGCGGATAGCCGTTGAAGGCCGAGTCCAGCCATATATACCTGTGTAACTCTTCCTGGCTCTTGAATGGGGCGTGGGACACGCCGTCGATGCCGGTCAGCTCGGTGGTGACTCCCTGGCGTATCTTGGGGTCGTGATGCGGCTGTCCCAGTATGATCAGCGGGGCGTGGGAGTGGATGTCCACGAATCCAGGACAAACGACATGGCCCGTGGCGTCTATGACCCGAAGGGCCTCCAGGTCGCTGGCATCGCCTCGGTGTATCGTGACGCTGTCGCCATCGACCAGTACCGCCGCGTAGAATCCCGGGCTACCGCTGCCGTCGATAACCAATCCGTTCTTTATCAGCAGGTCCAGCATTTTTCTCCCTCTAGCAGAAAGGCTAAAGTTCTCTGCCGTTTAGGCTTACATGGGGCCGGAAACGGCCGTCCGCGATCCTCACCCACATGGTATCACCGGCAACAGGATGTGAGATGGGTACTGCCGGGAATGGTGTACGGTCTGCCGCGCTACGCGTATTTCGGCGTCCATCCCGAGGGTGTGTCCCGTGTTCAGGTTACGGTCGAAGCGCGGGAAGTTGGAGGAAGAGACCTCCACCCGAATCTGGTGTCCTTTTTTAAAGACGTTGCCGGTCACGCTCACGTCGATCTCGTACTCGTATACCTTGTTGGCCTCAAGGAGCGTGGGCTCGCTCATACTTTCGCGGTAGCGCGCCCTGATGATACCGTCGCACAGGTTCTTGGCGTAGCCCGTCGGCGAAACGTCCACCAGTTTGGCCGTCCAGTCGGTATCGGGGCCGTCGGTGGCGGCGTAGAGCACGACCTTGATAGGCCCGGTAACCTCTGTGTCCTCCTCCAGCGGGGGCGTGGTGTAGCAGAGAACGTCGTTTCGGGCCTCGGCCGGGCGCTGGTCGTAGGGTCCCCACGGTACGATGTGCGGGGAGCAGCAGTTGTTGCCGCCCAGCGTCTGGACGGGGAAACGCGGATCGTAGGCGAAATGGTCCGGCGACTCGTCGCCCGGCGCATCTGCGGAGAGTACTCCATCCCCGGTGGCGCTGTTAGCGGCCCCGTTGGAGTGGAGGTACCACTTCTGCCAGTCGGTCCGAGCCAGGGGCCACTCGTGCTCGTCGTGCCACTGGTTGACCCCCATGATGAAGAGTCGCAGCGGTGGTTCGTCAACTATGCCGTTGTCGATGCCCTTCAGCCAGTAGTCGAACCAGCGCACGTCCAGCGCGTCCAGGTCCACCATAGAGTTGGCGCCGAAGTCGATGTTGCCGGTCTGCTGCGCATTGCTGAGAGCGTGCACCCACGGCCCGACGATGATCTTGCTCTGCCGCGCCTCCGGCGTGCGACCGTTTAGTCTCAGGCCGTTGAAGGCCGTGAAGGTGTGCTGGGCGAAGATATCGTACCACCCGCCCATGTTGAGGGCCGGAACGGCTATGTCCCCTTGCTGGTCCTCTACGTTGTGCTTGGCCCAGTAGTCGTCGTAGCTGGAGTGCTGTATCCAGTCTTTCCAGTATGCTATGTCGCGTCCGGCCGCCTTGATTATGTCAACGACGGGTAATGCCCGGAACGCCTCGGTCCAGTTGTGGTAATCGATGCTCTGGGCGGTCCGCGCGTTACTGCGCATGGCCCAGCTCATCGCTACGTTAAGCTGGAGCGCCCCGCCCGGGTACAACAAGCCTGAGTACATATCCCAGGGGATCACCCTGGGCGCAAGAGCCGTCAGGAACTCACTGCGATGTGGCGCACTGGTGTACTGTACCAGGCCCAGGTACGACCCGCCCGACGTGCCGATCTTGCCGGTGCTCCACTCCTGGGCGCCTATCCACTGCTGGGTATCGAATCCATCGGGCCCCTCGTTTTGGAAGGGGTAGAAGTCTCCGTCAGAATCCCAGCGGCCGCGAACGTCCTGAATGACGCATGCGTAGCCGTTGTTGGCGAGCATAATGCCCTGCTCTATCATCCGTTCCATGTTGTTGGAATAGGGGCTGCGTATCAGCACCGTCGGGAACTTCCCCGACGTCCTGGGAAAGTAGATGTCCGCTGACAGGTTTACCCCATCCCTCATAGGTACCTTCACGTCCAGGCGCATATCTACGTCGTAGTTCGGTTTCATGGCATGATCCCCCTTTGTTGATAGATTTTTACACCGACCTCTGTGGACACTCCACTGATATCAGTTATCTTCTCAGTCCCGTGGCTCCGGAGTGACCCGTACCCGACCTCATTTTTCAGGCTCCGTCACCGAGAACACCTGGTTTACCTCAAGGTCTTCTAGGGTCTGAGTCCTGCCGCTGGGCCACACGATAAGGACCTTGTTCACCGTCGTCGCGCTACCCAGACCGAATTCTAGGTCCAGGCTATCCATCGACAGATAGCTGGAGCCGGCGATCACCTCCTGCACCTGTGTGCGGGACTCCGAACCCTCGTCGAGTCCGGTGGAGAGATACACCCGCGCCCCGATACCGTCGGCGTTGCTGCCGGTGCCGTCAACGGCCATCCGGCCCTTGAGGCGCAGCGTGATCCAGTTGTTGTCCCCTCCGTCGTTCATCCAGACGAACGTGGGTCCGGCCGCGGGCCGGGTGGGGGCTTTTCCGGCCAGAGGATCATATGGCCCGACGTAGTAGTCCCCGCTGCTGTTCGTACCGATGAGGTCCACATACCCATCACCGTTCAGGTCTCCGTGGGCCAGGCCCTTGCCGTTCTCATGCACACGGGGGTTGACGCGAAGCCGTCTACGGGCGGAGTCGTCTTCCAGGTTCGACGGGTCGTCTCCCAGCTGGTCGTACTCTACCCCGACGATATCCAGCAGGCGCGCCCGCACGGTGATGTCCTCGAACGAGCCTTGTCCGTCTCCCCATAGCATGCGTCCGGCCCCGGGGAATATCTGGCCTCTCGGCGCCTCGCCGCGGGCCACTGTGGAGCCCAGCCAGTAGAGGTCCTGGTTGCCATCGTTGTCGGCGTCGAAGAAGGTCGTCCCGAAACCGAAGTCGTAGGCCGCCAACCCGGTGGGGACCTCTTGGCCCTTGTGTATACTGGACGGATCCAGGGACTCGGGCGGCATCCAGGGGCTTGGTGTTACCAGCGTGGACGGCGCCACGTCATAGAAGTCCCCCACGGTCCCGAACCCGGGCACCTCGCGGGTGCCGTTGTTCTGGAGCAGGAAGTGCAGGCAGGTACCCCACTCGAACCGCATGTGATAGCTGCAATGTCCACCAGGTTCTTTTATCGGCGACTGAAGAAGCGGGTGGAAGCCGATGTTGGTCACGAACACGTCCAGATCGGCGTCGCCGTCGTAGTCGCCAACGGCGAAGCCCATCCAGGCGCCCACCTTGTCTATCCCTATCGCACGCTCGACGGCCGTGAACCGGATTTTCCCCGGGGTCGAATCGTTCCGGTACAGGTGCAGCCGGTCACCGTCGTTGGCCACCCAGATGTCCGGGTCCCGGTCGTCGTCGTAGTCGAAGAACAGCACCGCGTGGGTCTGGCCCGTAGGCTCGCCCACACGATTCCCCAATCTGTCGGTCACGCCGGGGTCGTACCCCTCGTACTTCTCGCCCGTCTCAGGGTCCTCAAACAGGATCGGCCGCCCGTCGGGGTCCCGCATCAGTATCTGAGGGCCCCTGACCCCCGCCTCCTCGGTTACGTCGGTAAATGTGAGGTCACCGTTGTTGCGATAGAGGACGTTGTAGTGGCCGGCGTGGCCCGGCTCGCCGAACACTCGGAAGTCGTTGGCCATCAGATTGCCCACGTAGAGGTCCACCCAACCGTCTCCATCCACGTCTGCACAGGCGATGTCCACCGATGACCGCAGGTTCACGGCGTCGCCGAAGGCCGAGTCGGTGATGTCTCGGAAGGTCCCGTCACCATTGTTGAGGAATAGAAAATCCTTGTTGCCCTGCCCTTCGCTGGGAGAGCGGAAGTCCAGAAGGTCCTCGGGGTCGCCCCATGCACCGACGTATAGGTCCTGGTACCCATCGTTGTCGACGTCGCAGGCAACGACGCCCGTGCTATAGCTCTCCGTGACCGCGACTCCCGCCTGCTCCGCCACGTCGGTAAAAGCGCCGCCGTCATCGTTACGATACAGCCAGTTGGGATACCCTCCCCCGGCGGTGAGATAGAAGTCCAGGTCGCCGTCCCGGTCGTAGTCGAAGATGGCGACGCCTGGACGGTCGTTCCAAACCTTGTACCCCTGTTTCATGGCCTCAGCCGCCACGTCGGTGAAACGAGGTATCGGAGCAGGGTTGTTATGTTCCGAGGTCGGCGTGTTCGGTACAACCACCGTGACCTGGGGAGTCGGCTCAGTAGTGTCCGGGACCGGGGTAGGAGCAATCGCCGTCTCCTCGTTCTCACCACACGTGAGTGTCACAAACAGGACAGCCGTGACGACGAAGGGCAACAATCTTCTCCGTTGGAACATCGCTTCCCTTTACTATGTTGTTGCGATTTAACGATTGCAGTCGTTATGAGAGCCCGGGAGTAACCCGCCCGATACCGGGTCGGGATGGGTAGGGTTAAGACCGTCCGGTCGCCGAGCAGGATTGGAGCCGGGCTTACGTTCGATAGCTCTTACCCCGACCTGGATATCCTGGGGTCCAGGATGTCGCGCAGGCCGTCCCCAATCAGATTGATGCCGAGGACGGTGAAGGAGAGGAAAAGGCCGGGGTAAAAGATGATCCAGAAGGCCTGCGTGGCGAAGGCCCGTCCTCCTCCCATAGTGTTGCCCCAACTTGGTATCTCCAGCGGGATTCCGGCGCCCAGGAAGCTCAAGCCGGCCTCGGAGAGGATCGCAAGGGCAAATATCAACGTTCCCATCACCAGGAGGGGAGCGATGGTGTTGGGAAAGACGTGGACCACCAGTATTCGTAGAGGGCGGGCACCCACCGCTCGGGCCGCCTCCACAAACTCTCGTTCCCGCAGGCTGAGTACTGACGATCTAACGACCCGTGTGGTGGAGGGAATCTGAACCACGGAGATGGCGAAAATGACGTTCCACACACTTGGACTAAAGATCGCCACCAGGGCGATGGCCAGAAGAATCGAAGGAATGGCCATTAGACCGTCCGCGAACCGCATGATGATCTTGTCGAGGGTCCTGTTGTAGCCGGCGATGAGGCCGAAAATGGT
>CAZEDC010000052.1:0-5758 GCA_964510985.1 uncultured Dehalococcoidia bacterium | reverse complement strand
AAAAGGTTTTTCAGCACCCTGCTAGACATTCTCTGCCCAGTCAGTCCACTGAGGTCCCCCTTCGGATATCGAAGCACTGCTCTGGAAGGAGGGAACGAGGATTCTCGCGCGAAGCGCGGGGAGGGCAGGGCGGTACCAGCCCTGGGGTGGGGTCCTCACGCCACAGCGGCTCCCAACCGCGTAGACGGCTAAGCCCCTAGTCGGCCGCGAACCCCACGGCATGCACCGCACACCTGTTTCAGTGGGTGGACACGTACTCGTATGCTGACGTGGCAGCCAGCGCACCCTGGGCGGCGGCCGTAATAGTCTGCTTCAGCTCGCCAGAACCGTCGGTCAGGTCGCCGGCCGCGAAAACACCCTCGACGCTGGTCTTGGCGTACTTGTCCACCTTGACCTCGCCCAGTTCGTTCAAATCGAGGCCCAACTGGTTCGGCAGCTCCACCCGGGGGTCTGCTCCGATCTCGATGAAAATGCCGTCCACCGCCAGCTCACGCGACCCCTCGAACTCCTTAGTCAGGACGATCCCGGAAAGGCCGTCGTCCCCTTTCAGTTCCACCACCTCGGTGTTGAAGAGGGGCACAACGTTGGGGCTCTCCTCCAACTGTCGAAGGTTCACCGCCTCGGGGCGGGTAAAGCTATCGCGCCGGTAGATGGTGTACACTTTCTCCGCGAACTTGCTCAGCAGGACGGCGCCCTTGACCGCGGCGTCGCCGCCGCCGACCACTGCCACAGTGTTGCCCCGATGCAATGGTGCGTCGCAGGTGGAGCAGAACGATACCCCTCTGCCGGTCCACTCATCCTCGTGCTCCAGGCCCAGCTTTCTCCGCTCACGGCCCACCGCCAGGATCACCGAAGCCCCCAGGTATATGTTGCCCTCGTCCGTGGTGAGTTCGAAGCACTCCTGGGTCTGGGTGATCGACGCCACGTTCTCATCGACGATGGGCGCCTTGTACTTCTCGGCCTGCTCACGGAACTTCATCATCAGCTCTAGGCCGTCTATCTCCGGATACCCTGGGTAGTTCTCGATCAGCCCGCCGGTTGCGGTCTCTCCTCCGAACAGAGCGCCGAAAACAATGGGTTTCATCTGGTACCGGGCCGCGTACATGGCCGCGGCGTATCCGGCCGCGCCCTGGCCGGCTATCAACACGTCGTACGCGGTGCTATCTGTGGTCATTCTCAGGCCTCCTCTTGGCTATCCCTGCTCCGCCCGCCGGTTCCGTGGTATGTTCTCGCCATCAATTATGATGCGCCTTGGGAATCCCGCGGTGCGCCCCTCAAAATGGTCGCGTCTGCCGAAGGACATCGGTACAGGATGTCGGCGGGACCGCAGGTCAATGGAAGACTCGGCCCGCGTCGATCACCAGCGTCTGTCCGGTGACGCTGTCGGTCCGGCAGAAAGCCACCACCTGCTCGGCGATGTCGTCCTTGTCGGCCGCTCGCTTGAGCGCCGAGCCCGCCTTGACCTCCTCCTGATAATCGACAGCAAGGTTGGACGTCGCCCTGGTACCCTCCAGGAACCCCGGCGCAATACAGTTGACCAGTATCTCAGGCGCCAGTCCTACCGCCATGCACCGGGTCAAATGGTTCAGCCCGGCCTTAGATACCGCATAGGGGATGGACGACCCCGAGGGGTTTATCCCAGCCACCGACGAGATGTTGATGATGCGCCCCGCTCCCCGGCGCTTCATGATCGGCGCGACCTCTTTCATACACATCATAGGGCCGGTGAGGTTCACGCCCATGATTTTGTCCCAGTCCTGGTAGGTCATAGCGTCCAGGTCGGGGAAGGGTATCCACTTGTTGTACGCCGCGTCGTTCACCAGGATGTCCACCCGGCCGAACCTCTCGACAACCCCCGAAACCAGCCCCTGGACCTGGGCCGGGTCGGTCACGTCGCACTGAAACGCCGCCGACCGCACGCCCAGCCCTTGCAGTTCCTGGGCTACGCTCTCCGCCTGGTCGCGGCTTTCGGCGTAGACCACCGCCACGTCGCTGCCCGCCCTGGCCAGGGCATGGCAGATGCGCTGGCCAAGTCCTCCGTTGCCCCCTGTCACGATGGCGGTCGCGCCGGTAATATCCATGTATCCACTCCAATAAGCGTTTGTCCGCAATGTTTCCGACGGTCAGATTATAGCACTACCCCTCCAGGAGCCACCGACATTTGCGCCATGCGCAGCTCGGGCATATAAGGTTAGGAATAGTCCCTGAGATTTAGGCCACTATGGACACCCCTGTCACTCTGAGCGTTCCCTCCTGTCATTCTGACCCCGACTTGTCGGGGGAAGAATCTGGGATGGATGGGCCCAAAAAACCTGTCCTCATCTACCGTTACATACCGGTGTCAGAAAAGACGCGGGATTGACACCCACACGTATACCTGCTGCAATGGACGGCATGCATCGACTGAGTAATATAGACTTGTGCCTCGACGGCGGGTCGTGACCGCCGGCCAGCGAATCTTCGCCACCTGGTACGAAATGCTAGACCGGATCGTAGCCGGCCGCTTGGAGCCCTACCGTAGGAAGACCGCCGGTCGGGCCTGGGGCGACGTCCTGGAGATCGGTGGCGGCACCGGCGCTAACCTCCCCTATTTCTCGCTGGAAACGCGCCTCACCGTAGTCGAACCCAACCCCCACATGGCGGTCCGCCTCAGGGCCAAGGCGGCCAGGCAGGGACGAGACGTCTTCGTCCTGCCGGGCATCGGCGAAAAACTTCCCTTTCAGGACATCAGCTTCGACTGCGTGGTCACCACCCTGATGCTGTGTATGGCCCAGGACATGCATCAGGTGATTCGAGAGGTCCGTCGAGTGCTGAGGCCCGGCGGGGCCTTCCTCTTCTACGAGCATGTGGCCTCCAGCAACCCGCGTATGCGACGATGGCAGCGACGAGTGAATCCATTGTGGAGATTTTGGACCACCGGCTGCAACCTGGACCGCGATATCACAGCCGCCATCAACTCCGCGGGCTTCAGGTCCGTCGATGTCTCCTCCTTCGACCTCTCTGTAGGATTACCCCTGACCATACCCAACATCATCGGCGTCGCGCGGGCGTGAGTCGTCCGCCTGTCGGATGCGGATAGGCTGCGTTACGCAGGCCCGTTTTCCCCGGTATAACCCCAACCCGTCGAGGATTATGGCGTTCGAAGCATCGTTGAGTTTTGACGGCCCTGGTAGGTGGTGCTAAACTCTCGCCCATACTGGATTCGCCTTTTCGCCGGACCGATATCCGCTGTAATCTGAACCGGCGGTAAGGGTCGCCAGAACCCTTGTATCAAGGAGAACGCGATGAGCACGCTGTCTTACGTACACGGGGCATCCGACGTTCCTCTTATCGGAGACACCATAGGGGCCTATCTGGATATGGTAGTGGCCAGGCACGGTGACGCCGAGGCCCTCGTGTCGCGGCATCAAGGAGTCCGGCTGACGTACGAAGAGCTTTACGCCGAGGTGGAAAGAGCTGCCCTAGGTCTCCTCGGCATGGGGGTTCAAAAGGGAGACAGGGTGGGGATCTGGAGCCCCAACAACGCGGAATGGGTAATCGTCCAGTACGCCACCGCCAAGATCGGGGCCATCCTCGTCAACATCAACCCCGCGTACCGGACACACGAGATCGGGTACGCACTGCAGCAGTCAGGGGTCTCGATTCTGATCATGGCGCGGGGTTTCCGCCAGACTGACTACGTGGCCATGATGAAAGAAGTCAGGCCTCAGTTGACAGAGCTTCGGGAGGTCGTGCTGCTGGGCGAGGGTACAAACGATGGGGCGATAACCTGGGAGGAGCTGCTGGACCGAGCCGGACCCGTCACCCTGGACAGCCTGCGCGAGCGAGAGGCCACTCTGGAGTTCGACGACCCCATCAACATTCAGTACACGTCGGGGACGACCGGGTTTCCCAAGGGTGCGACTCTCTCCCATCACAACATCCTGAACAACGGGTTTTTCACCGGGCAACGCCTGCGTCTTACCCCACGGGACCGTGTCTGCCTACCCGTGCCTTTCTACCACTGTTTCGGTATGGTCCTGGGCAACCTGGCCTTTATGACCCATGGCGCCGCCATCGTCATACCTGGCGAGGCCTTTGACCCAAAGGCCTGCCTGGAAACCGTGCAGGACGAGTCGTGCACCGCCCTGTACGGTGTGCCGACCATGTTCATCCGTATGCTGGAGGAACCGGAGTTCGATTCATACAGGCTGGACACACTCAGGACCGGTATCATGGCGGGTGCACCGTGCCCGGTGGAGGTGATGCGCCGGGTAGTGGACCGTATGAATATGCGAGAGGTGACCATCTGCTATGGGATGACCGAGACCTCGCCGGTGTCCTTCCAGTCCGAGGTTGACGATGACATCGAGCACCGGGTGTCTACGGTCGGGTCGATCCATCCACACGTGGAGTCCAAGATCGTCGACCCTGAGACGGGGCAGACCGTTTCAAACGATACGCCGGGAGAGCTATGTGCCCGGGGATACCTGGTGATGCTGGGGTACTGGAACAACCCCGAGGCAACCGGAGAGGCCATAGACCAGGCCAGATGGATGCACACCGGCGACCTGGCTGTCATGCGAGAGGACGGCTACGTCAACATCGTCGGCAGACTCAAAGACATGATTATCCGGGGTGGAGAGAACGTCTACCCTCGCGAGATCGAGGAGTTCCTGTACACCCACCCCAAGGTCTCCGACGTTCAGGTCATCGGCTTGCCGGACTTAAAATACGGTGAGGCGGTCTGTGCCTGGATCCAACTCAAGGAGGGAGAGACCGCGACCGAGGAGGAGATAGGAGCGTTCTGCAAGGGAACGATTGCCACTTTCAAAATTCCCCGCTATATCCGGTTCACCGACGAGTTTCCCATGACCGTTACAGGCAAGGTCCAGAAGTATAAGATGAGGGAAGCCTCCATCGCCGAGTTTGGCCTGGAGGAAGTCGCTAAGGTCCGCAGCGCATAGCTTGTCGGCTCCGATTCCTGGGTTCGTTACCCGGCGCTCTAGAAGCCGTTTTCCTTCAGTGAGGAAGCCACTACCGTGGAGGTCGCATGCCCGGGCCTTTAATTCATCCCCGCTGTGGTATCCTGACGGCATCGCCGACAAGAGCCTGGAGGCTATCCCAAAAGTTTTAAATGGGGGAGTCCAGAGCCCCGACATGTCGGGATCAGGTGGGGGTCTGGGGGAATCCCCCAGATACAACAACCCTTGCGGATGGGTGGGTGGGAAGAAATCACCTTCGTTTTGGGACAGACTCTAGTAACAAGGAGAAAACATATGGCCGGAACCCACCGGACCTTAATCAACACTTCCAAAGCCCCCCAGCCCATTGGAGCCTACTCGCAGGCAGTCCGGGCTATGGGCAGCGGACTTCTTTTTATCGCCGGCCAGGTGGCGGTCGATCTCAACGGAAACCTGGTTGGCGAGGGCGATGCCGTGGCGCAAACGCGCCAGGTGTTTGCCAACATCGCCGGCATCCTCGAGAGCGTCGGCGCCTCATTCAGCGACGTGGTAGAGTTCACGTCCTATCTGGTGGGTAAAGAGTCCATCCCACTCTACATCCAGGCCAGGCAAGAGATCTTTCCGAACTACCTTCCCAACTCCGACTTCCCGGCCAACACCCTGCTTATAGTCGAGTCCCTGGTCCGCGAAGAGTTCCTGGTAGAAGTCAAAGCTGTAGCCTCCCTGCCATAGAACAGCGCCGAATACCCGGGTAGACAGGATTCCTTCCCCGCTTTGGCGGAAAGTACGGTGGAATGAATCCCTTCCTCGCTTGT
>CAZEDC010000051.1:0-4311 GCA_964510985.1 uncultured Dehalococcoidia bacterium | reverse complement strand
GATCAGAGGGATGTTGCGCCCGCCACGCCGTAGAATAGATATGATATACGGGAACTTGATGATATGACGCTTGAACCTGTTCCGATAGAAGTAATCGAAGCGCTGAATCTCAGGCAGATATCTGGGTAGGTCGTGAAACTTGTCTTCGCGGTCTATGAAGTTGGAGATCAACGAAATCCCGTCGCCGTCCGTCACAAATCGAGGCTTGAATGCAAAGGTATTGCCATACTCGTAGTAATGTCTCCACACGCTCAGTATGCGGACGACGGTCTCCGGAACAACGCCCATGACAACAACCTTCGTCCGGGCGTGTCTGTACTCCCTCTTCAACCGCAGAAGCCCTTGATCGAGCCCGTAGTTGCCCACCCCCAGGTTCAGTACATTGGTTTGTGTCAAATCAGATAGATACCACTGCCACGTCTCATGGTCTTGTACGTGCCTACAGAACGTAAAGGAATCACCGTATGTTGAGATGACGATTGGCAACTCCTCGTGGCCTGGATTCTCCCTCCCACCCAGGTGGTTAACCCGATATGAGACCCTCTTGTGATCTCCTGGGAGCGCGCCGACAGACCTGACGTTTTCGGTACCGGTCGTATTTGGCTTGCGGACCCAGCCAAGCTCGGGGTCGAATCCATTCACGATGAATTTATTCAACGCTGTGGTGTCCAATGTAGGGTACTCATCGGATGAGGTGATCAACCATTGGAAGTCCCTACGCAGGTACCGCACAAGCCATTGGGCGGCCAGTTCTAGCGCTACGGCCAACAGGGGAATTAGAGATATCCACCACCAACTACCCACGAAGATCACCGCGTCGCCGCCCTGATGGCTCTTCCGGTTCTGTAACCGTCTCAGCGCATTTGTTCGTCAGACCGAGAGGTCCGGGACTCCTGACCCACGGAATCTTATCGACGATATTCCTGGCTATCTCCGTTAACGACTCTACCTGACCATCATTGTCGATTACCAGGTCGGGAAATTCAGGCGGCGGGAACTCGATATCCACGCCCACGACGTTTTTTATCTCACCCGCCAGTGCTCGTCGATAGAGGCCCTTCGGGTCCCGTGCGACTACTGTCTCGAAGAGAACTCTTATGTACACTTCAAAGTACCGGGAAAAGTTTTTTCGGTTCCACCTCTGCCACTCATGGAATATCGAGAGAACCGAGCACACGACGTCAATTCCCTGAGAATCCAGATGTCTGCATAACCTGGAGATGCGTCCGGCGTTTACCTCCCGAGCAGCGATGGTGTGACCAAGGTCGTCGCCCATTATGGTACGGAAGTCGTCGCCGTCGATAAACACCACGTCGGGCTTGCGCTCCTTGAGAAGGGCGAAGACCTCGCGTCCGATACCGGTCTTGCCAGCCCCTGCTAGGCCGATGAGCCAGATCACCATTCTGAGCCCTACCTCTTCTCCCCGATGTAGACGAGCACGTTGGAGAATTGGGACGGTGCCAGGGTCACCAACGCCTTATCCAGCGTCCGGCCCAATGCGTTCAGCCGGTACCCTCCGGACCTGCGCTCCGCTTCGGTAGCTCCTTCATTCCGGAGCCAGGGTATCCGGTATAACAGGGAGAGGTTGCGGGCCCGGTAAACCTTGTCAGTCTTAAGTCCGTGACTCAGGAGAAGTTGCCGGAACTCCTTCTCACCCACCAGCCACTTGTGGAACCTGCGAGCTGCGTGACGATTGTCTAGGCGCTTCCACCTCCAGTACCACTCGTTGATATTCATCTCCAGGTTGTTTGGACGCATGGAGATGCAAAACCGTCCGCCTGGCTTTAGGCACCGGGCCGCCTCACCCAAGGCCTGGTCCATGCCCTCTTCCATGTTGTGATAGACGCCATACGCCAGCACCACATCGAAATACTCGCTGTCATACGGTAGGTACCGGACGTCGCCAGCTCTGATGTTAAGTTCCGGGTTTTCAGACTTCAGCCTCCTAACTGCGACCTCGCTGAGCTCCATCCCGACAATGTCGTAACCTGCTTTGTGGTAGTGCTTCAGAACCCGTCCCAGGCCGACGCCCAGTTCCACCGTCCGGTGGGCTGGATTGTCCATGACCATCTCAGCGTACTTTATGGGGTAGATATTGAGGTCTGAGAACGTGTCCAGGTCTCGCTCGGCCTCCGCCCAGCGCCGGTCCCAATACTGTCTATTGTCTTCGTATCTGAATACCTTTTTCATATTGCTACCTTACGTTGATACTCTCGCTCAGTGAAGGGCCCTTAATGGTCATAGATGTACGGGATCCAGGCGACCCTCGGCGATCAGCAGTTCGGCGATTTGGAGGTCTCGAATACTGTCTATCTCCACCCATCCCCCATTGATCGATACAGTGGCCAATGGGTGTCCCAGGTCAATCATCCCCTGGAGCAGATCGGTCATATAAAGGCCCGCCAACGGCCTGACTCCCTGGAAGGGCGACTCACCCCTGGCATCCTGGTCACCGGCGAGAGCATAGCTCTCTTTCAGGGCGTCGACGCCCCGGCCCCGGAAGGCCACAAGGCCAATGTACTGGGCCTCGATACGGTCTATGTCCCTTTCCTGCTGGCCAATACTGCGAAGCAGACCATCCGCACCGACGCGTAGGCTTTCGGCGTCTTCGATGGGGTCCTCGAACCTGGTCTCCCAGTAAGAGCGCCAGTTGCGATCGACCACTACTCCCACCGGCGACTGGTCGGCGAGAAGTGCTCTCAAGACGTCCGGTCCGTAAACGATGTCGCCGTAGGACATCACGAACTCGTCGCCGAATGAAGGCTCGGCACAGAATAGGGTAGACACCATGTTGGTGGATTCGAATTCCGGGTTCAAAGTCAAGGTGTACCTGTCGTTTTCAAGCCGCTCCGCCATGTATCCGCCGACGACCACCACGTCATTCACACCGGCCATGGCGGCGGCTTCAAGTTGCCAGTCGAGGAGAGTCCGACCTCCAAGCTCGGCCAGGCACTTGGGCCTCGTGTCGGTCAGCGGACTCAACCGGGTGCCGCGACCCGCGGCCAGAATTATCAGCCGCACCGTGCCAGCCAGTCCTGGAACAGGGCGCGGTCAAGGTCCGCGGCCGGATTGGGGCGCTCCGGATGCCACTGTATTGCGACGATATCCCTCTCAGGGTGGTACAGGCCTTCGACCAAGTTTCCCGAAGCCAACGCAAACGCCTTAAGCTCTGGCGCCAGGCCTGAAGACAGTACTCCCTGGTTATGGTAGGAGTTGGTTACCGCCTCGCCCACCTGATTTATACTTTCCGATGGCGCGGACACGATGTCGACCGGATGTGTCGTGTTGACGTGCCGTCCCAACGAACTCAGATCACGGTCCAGGGCGCCTCCGAAAAAGACGTTGATGACCTGGAGGCCCCGGCATACCCCCAGCACAGGCAGGTCTTGGGAGATGGCGTGGGATAGCAGGGCACGCTCCGTCAAGTCCCTTTCCGATGGGGGGGAGACTGTGTGCGGCTCTCCAGGGAGTTTCCCCAGGTCGTCCCCACCGGTGAGAATGAGTCCTCGTGCTCCAACTCGGTCCATGTAGGCGGAAGGGTCACGGAGAGTGTTGGGGACAAACACCGGGGTCACCGACACCTGTTCGAGGAAACTGACCCAATCGTGGCTTATGGCGTCACGCTGTTCGGGGTACGTAGAGTTGGCCACGACACGCATCGATACAGCGATAATCATGACAACTGCAACACTCGTTTGCTTGTGCAATCGAGCTCGATCAGGCGTGCCTCACGCAGACGGTTGAAGATCAGCTCGCCGCAGCCGATGGCGGCGGGCAACCCGAACTCGGCGGCGCGGATGGCCATGTGGGAGGCGACGCCTCCGAACTCGGTGATCAGCCCCGCGATCGGGTGGCCGAATATCCAGTCGAAACCCGGGTCTGCCGCACGTATCAAGACGATACGGCCTTCGAGGGGTGGTACCTCTGCGCCCATCTCGAGGACCACGGGGGGAGCCACCACGCGCTTTGACGATACGAAGTTGGGCGTCCAGGGCTCCTGGCGGAAAGTCGCGATATCTTCTCGTCGGCGTACTAGATGAGGGAGTCGAATGGTCCCTGTTAGGTTCCATCTCTTCTTGTTGAACTCTATGCTGCGCCGAAACTCCGTTAGCACGGCGCTACTGAGACTGTCGAGACCGCCACGGACCAGTTGTTCAACCTGCAAATAGGACATGTCGTCCCGTGCGAAACCCAGCTCCTTGCCTAGCTGTGCGGTATCCTCCAGCGCTGCATCCACCGACTTCATAAACTCAAACTTGGCCCATTCACGGGCGGGGATGGCATTCAAGACGAAATCACGGAGCTGCTCCA
>CAZEDC010000050.1:0-4757 GCA_964510985.1 uncultured Dehalococcoidia bacterium | reverse complement strand
AGGACTCCTCAGGATGACAAAACGCGCCGGGCCAACTATTCTGGTCATGGGCCCAAACCCCAACGCGGAACTCTGCCGTCCACTCGCAGGCTAATAAATCTGATAAGCTTGCTCGGTGCGAGTACGTATATTCGGTCGCCGTCTTCACACCCGAGACCTGAGGCCACCACCTAAGGTCTTCTATGGCTGGTGGATCGTCGGCATTTCCGCGGCTATGCTGACCCTCATGGCCGTTTCCAGCTTCCAGGGGATGGGTAATTTCCTGGTGGCCCTGGAACGGAAGTTCGGCTGGAGCCGCACCACCCTCTCAGGCCCTTTCGCCCTGGGCCGCGTGCAAGGGGCCGTAATAGGGCCCGTGGAGGGGTGGCTTATCGATCAGTTGGGCAGCCGGCGCATGATATTGATCGGCTACACGACGATGGGCCTTGGCTTCATCTTCTTCTCCCTGATCCAGAGCATCTGGCAGTTCTACGTTTCCTATATCATTATCGCCATCGGCGGTGGTCTGGGTGGCTGGCTGGCCATCCTTACGCTTGTCAACAACTGGTTTGTTCGACGCCGGTCCTTCGCCATGGCCACCTCCATGTCAGGCGTACATTTTGGCGGATTCCTGGTCCCGGTCCTGGCCCTCGGGCTTGAGTCCCACGGGTTCAGAATCACCACCCTGGGGATCGGCGTATTTCTCCTGGCGACGGTCCTGCCGCTTACGAGAATGGTCCGCAACCGCCCCGAGGAGTCTGGTCTCCTCCCCGACGGCGATCCCCCTCAGCCGGAGTCGGCGGTGGAGGCTGAAAACGAGGCCGTCGAGGAAGACATCCAGGAGCCGGATTTCACCGCGCGCCAGGCGTTGCGGACACCGGTATTCTGGATACTCGCCCTGGTACACATGACCTCGACCATATCTATCGTTACCCTGGCGATTCATCTGGTGCCCAAGCTTACCGATATGGGGTTTACGCTGAGCTCCGCCAGCCTTGTTGTGCTGTTATTCACCCTGATCGCGTTGCCGACCCAGTTCCTGGCCGGGTACCTGGGAGACCGCCTGCCCAAGCCGCCGGTCCTTGTCCTCTTCCTTCTGCTTCAGGCCTCTGCCCTGGTGGTCATTGCGGTTGCCGAGCAGTTCTGGATGGCCTACCTGTTCGCGGTCCTGTACGGAATCGGCATCGGCGGTAGAATCCCGCTGCTTACCTCCATCCGAGGGGACTACTTCGGTCGCAAAGCCTTCGCGACCATCATGGGATTCTCCATGTTCCCCAACAACATAGGGATGATCGTCGCCCCACTCTTCGCCGGGTACATGTTCGACACCACAGATTCCTACTTTGTGCCTTTCAGCGCCTTCGCGGTCCTCGGATTCGTCGGGGCTTTCGGCATGTTGTTCGTCCGCAAACCAAAAGCTGTCGGTAACGGCCCATCGTAGGGACAAGCGTAGGAATTTCGGCGACGAGAGTCTGTGGACCAGAGACGCCTATGCGCTTTTCGGCTTCGGCTGGGGTTTCTTCAGGAAAATAAGCATGAAAAACCCGGGAAGCACGATTGCTGCGACCAGCTTGAACCCGAGGCTGTAGCTGTAGTTGTCCGCGAAATACCCAGCCAGCAGAGGCCCCGCGATCATCCCGATCATCATTATGGCTTGAGAGAAGCCCATTATGACCGCAAAGGACTCCCTGCCGAAGAATTCCCCGCGCATGGCGAGGAGGACCGGGGTCCGGAATCCCCATGCCAGACCTTGGACAACGGCTGAGACCAGCACCTGTCCGTAGGTGTCCGCGGTTGCCAGCAGCACCAGGCCTCCCGCGTGTCCCAATATCGTGAGTGCGCCGATTATCTGTTTGGGGAACCGGTCTCCCAGGACTCCACCGGCCACCTGCCCGAACATGCTGACTCCGGTCATCACCATTACCACGACCGCCGCCGACCCCTTGCTGAATCCCAGGTCCGCCTCCAGGTAGGGCACCTGGTGCAGGGTTACTACCGAAACCACCATTAAGGAGAGTCCGTGGGCGATGGAGAGGAGCCAGAAGGCCCAGGTGCTGAGGGCCTCCCTGACCGTGAAGTCGTATTCGGTTCCAGGCACCCGATTATCCCTGCCGGGTTCGTCCTGTTTCTCCGGTTCCCCGGCGGCCTCGAGTGAGCCTGGGGCGTCGCCGTCGGGGAGGTAGCCATAGGGCTCGGGTTTGTATCGGACGACCAGCGACAATGGAATACCCACCACCGCGACGAACAGTCCGCACACCCAAGCCATGGTCCGCCAATCGTATTGCTCTATACCAAGGGCCAGGAGGGGCGGGAACACGACGCCTCCGAGTCCCATCCCCAGGAACGACAGCCCGAAGGCCCTGGCGCGATATCTTCGGAACCAGTTGGCCAACGCGGCCATCACCCCGGGAAACCCGGCTGTTCCGGCTCCGATCGCCATCACCACAAAAGCCAGATAGAAGGTGAGCACGGAGTTGACCAGGCTTAAGAGTGCGAACCCCGCCCCGAAGAGGATGAACGACACGATCATGACCCTGCGCGGTCCAAACCGGTTAATCAGGTAGCCTTCGAGCGGGCCGAAGACACCGCTCTCCACACGGGTCAGCGCAAACGCTCCGGAGAGGAGCGTACGACTCCAGTTGAAGTGTTGGCGCAGGGGTTCGAAGAAGAATCCGAAACCGAGGAAAAAGAGGCCGCCGGACATACCCATGGTCGCGGCCCCCGTAAGCACAATCCACCAGCCGTAGAAGATACGGTGGCTCGGGCCGGACCGTTGGGTTCCTAGCAGCGTAGGTTCTCCTACTCAGGGTGGCTGGCTATCTACCTTGCGATATTTGTGCCGATGGTCCCGCTCCGGGCTGTCGCTACCTCAAGCAGACGCGAGTGTAGTCGGTGACCCGCTCCCTGTCAATCGACACCCTTCATCTCCGGTGGGAAGAACTGTCCACCAACTTCGACCTTGGTGTTAGAATACCGGGTAGCTTGGATCAGAGGTGCCGGTGTGACTGAACAGGTCTTTTCGTCCTTTACGTGGTATAGCCCTACCAAGGTCATCTTCGGGGTTGGCAGAAGATCGGAGCTTGCCTCCGTTGTTGACGACACGGCCGGTTCCGGCGCTCACGTGTTCCTGGTGACCGGCCGTCGGAGCCTCCGGGCGCAGGGTATAACCCAGCAGGTGATAGATTCACTGGGTCCGGAACGGGTCACGCTGTTTGACGAGGTGACCCCGTTCCCCTCGCCGGCACTGGTTGACCGTGCGCTGGACGCGTGCCGCCGCTCCTCCGCCGAGGTCGTTGTGGCAGTCGGGGGAGGCAGCCCCATGGACGTCGCCAAGTCCGTGGCCATCCTGACGACGCATGACGGGTCTTCGGTGGAATTTGCCACCGGCAAGAGGGACTTCCAGACGGCAGGTCTGCCCTTTGTCGCTGTCCCGACCACCTCCGGCAGCAGCAGCGAGGTGACCTCCGGCGCCGCCCTGTGGGACATAGAAGCAAAGCGGTCCATGGCCCTCAGCAGCCCGCTCATGTTTCCCACTGCGGCCATCGTGGACCCCGAGCTTGCGATGACCATGTCCAAATCGCTGGCGGCCGCGTCGGGGATGGACGCTTTCACCAGCGCCTTCGAGTCCTACTGGTCGCTGGATTCGGAGCCGATCGCCGATGCCCTGGACCTGGATGTCATCCGAATGTTCGCCGCCAACCTGGAGCGGTCCTGCATAGAGGGCGATCTGGAGTCGCGCTCCGCATGTGCGCTGGCCGCCATCGTGTCAGGCATCGCTTACAGCAACAGCCACCCCAACGTGTGCCACGCGGTGGGGAGTCCGCTGACTATCTTCTGGGGCGCCGACCACGGCCAGGCTGTGGGCATCACCCTCTCCACGTTTCTGCGCTGGAGCGCTCCGGCGATAACACACAAGCTGCCGGCGTTGTGGGAGGCCCTGGGAGTTTCCGGTATGGACGAAGCATCGGCGCGGATCGATCAGATCATGGAGAGGTGCGGACTGGAGACCCGCCTGCGCGGGCTCGGATTGAAAGAGACCGACATGGAAACGCTGGTGGAGAATATACGGTGGGACCGCACGGACGTCCTGCCCCGTTCGCTGGACCGCCGTGATGCAGCCGAGCTGCTTGGCCGGCTTATGTAGGACTCACTCGGACACAGCCGGGTCCGAACTTGGGTCCTCGTCCTCCTCCAGCAGCTTCTTCAACTCCTGCTTGGCGTTCCTGATCTCCTCGATCTTCGACGATATACGGTCGAACAACCCCTGCCGGGCCTTGGTACCCTCGACTATCAGAAACGCCGCGGCCTCCGAGCGGCTGTTGACGATTCCCGCCTCCACCAGCTCGTCCAGCTTCTCCAGGCTTTCCTTGTTCACCCTGACCATGACGACACTGTCCCGGGCGGCGCGTACGTTCTGAATCGTCTCCTTCAGGCTCTCGCCCACGGACAGGGCAGCGCCGGAGCCACTGATTACCGCGACGCGGACGGCCTCACCCACGTCGTCGACCAGCGTCTCCACGTCCTCGATCAGCTTTTTTCTTCGTTCCTTGCCCTGCTCGCTCATCTCGACTCCTTCATGTGCACGTAATATCCTTACGCGTAATTATATAGCACCATTATCTATTTCGCAATTATTACTTTGAACATGGGGTTCTTATTTTCTCCTCCCCCTCCGGGGCGTTCTACGAAACTATCTCAAAAAGGGAAGTGATTTACACCCACCCACCCGCCCTCAGAGGTTTTTGTTTCTGGGGGCACATCCACCAGACCCCTTGGCA
>CAZEDC010000049.1:0-3786 GCA_964510985.1 uncultured Dehalococcoidia bacterium | reverse complement strand
TGGACGTCCGATTGACCGGCGCTGTCGCGCTGTGCTAGCGTGGCCGTACTAAAAAAGAGCCTTGCGCGGCCGAAGGTAAGGTGAACAAAACGGTGCGATCAAGAGCGGATGTGGTAATTATCGGCGGTGGGGCCATCGGCGCCAGTCTCATGTACCACCTGACCGCGAAAGGTGTCCGCGACGTGGTGCTGCTCGAGAAGAGCGGCCTGTGCTCCGGCTCCTCGGGTGACTCGGCGGCCATGGTGCGCCAGCACTATTCCAACGAGGTCAGCATCCGCTTGGTCAAAAGGAGCCTTGAGATCTTTCAGGCCTTTCCCGACGAATTCGGTGGAGGGAGGGTCTTTACCAACACCGGCTGGCTATTTCTCTGCCCGTTTGAGACCATCGGTATCTTTCGGGAGAACATGGAGCGGCTGAAAAACCTGGGTGTCAGGACGTGGGAGATCTCAGTGGAAGAGGCTGCCGAGGAGCTACCCGGCCTGAACACCGAGGGCATCGGCTGCGTCGCCTTCGAGCCGGACTCGGGCTACGCCGACCCCCACGGTATGGTGAACGGCTTCGTGGACGCCGCCAGGGACCGTGGGGCCGAGGCCATGCCCCAGACCGCGGCCCGCGACATCAAGTTGGCCAACGGTTCGGTGACAGGTGTGGTAACCGACGAAGGAGAGATCAGCACACCGGTTGTCGTCAATGCCGCCGGCCCCTGGGCCGGACAGGTGGGCCGGTGGGTTGGCCTGGACCTGCCCCTGGAAATCTCGCGTGAGGAGGACCTGGTCCTCCGGCCCCCCGCCGATGCGCCGCCTCTGCGACGCGCGGTATCCAACATGGTGGACCGAACCTATTTCCACCCCGAGGCCGACGGGTCGATACTGATCGGCACGGGGCATCCCAAGGAGAACCAGCCGGCAGACCCCGACAGCTATAGCCGGGACGCGGACCGGGAGTTCATCGAGGACGTGACCCGTCGGTTTGTCTACCGGTTCCCGACTATGGAGAACGCCACCCATGTCGCGAGCTGGGCCGGCCTGTACACGATAACACCCGACTGGAACATGATTCTGGACAGGGCCCCCGGAATCGACGGACTTTTTCTGGCGGTGGGTGGCAGTGGCCATTCATTCAAGCTGGCCCCGGCACTGGGACTCTGTCTGGCCGAGCTTATCGTGGATGGGCGCTCCAGCACGGTGGACATCTCTCCGCTGCGGGCAACTCGATTCGACGAGAACGAGCCGCTGCGCTCCACCTACGGCGGCAACCGGGCCTGAAATCCGGCCTATCGGTCCGCCAAAGTGCAAGGGCATATCCGCGCAGGCTACAAGTTGTTCAGGAGGCGTCAGCATGAGCGAGGACAAAAAAATCCGACCGACCCAACCGCTCCAGGTACAGATAGACGTCAAGGTCCCGATGAGGGACGGCGTTAACCTGTCCACGGACATATACAGCCCCAACGGGCCGGGCCCGTTTCCGACACTCCTCATCCGGACAATCTACGACAACCAGCAGGACACCTACCTGAATTGGACCGTGGAGTTCGTCCGAAGCGGATACGCGGTGGTGATGCAGGACTGCCGGGGGCGGTTCGACTCCGACGGTGCCTGGGAGCCGTACGTCCACGAGGCCGACGACGGTTACGACACCCAGCAGTGGATCGGCGCGCAGCCCTGGTGCGACGGGAACATCGGCGCCTTTGGCGTGTCCTACGTGGGGTTTACACAGACCCAACCAGCGCTCCAGAGAAGCCCTTACGTCAAGGGCATAGTGCCCATCGCGTCCCAGCAGGACAACTACGGCCACATCTACAAGGACGGCGCGCTGGCTCTCCACGCAACCATGTTCTTCGCCAACATATCGGCCCGAACCATGCAGGGCAACGGACTGGCGCTGTTTGACCAGATCGCGCTGTACAAAAGGCTTCCCCTCATCTCGGCCCTGGACGACGTCGTGGACAACCAGTACTACCGGGACGTCATCGCTCACTACACCTTCGACGACTTCTGGAAGAGCTACAGCCTCAGGGACAGGTACGGCGAGGTGGAGACGCCGGCCTACTTCATCACCGGCTGGTACGATGCGCTCCTCCACGAGGGCTTTCGCCAGTACAGGGGTTGGTCCACACAGGCCAGGACCCCCGAGGCCAGGAAACTGACGCGGCTGATGGTCGGCCCCTGGACCCATTACGGCTTCAGCTCGCCCGACACCGTCTACGGCGCCGTCGGCTTCGGCCAGGCCGGCAAGGTGGATTTCGTCAAGGAGCAGCTCCGCTGGTTCGATCAACGGCTCAGGAAGATAGACACCGGGATTGACGACGAGGCGCCCATCCAGATCTTCGTCATGGGCGAGAACGTTTGGCGAGGCGAACACGAGTGGCCACTGGCACGAACGGAGTTCACCCCGTTCTATCTGCACAGCGGCGGCCGCGCCAACTCGCTGTACGGCGGCGGCGGCCTTTCCGCCACGGCGCCCGCGGCCGAGGAGCCGTCCGACAGGTACTCGTACAACCCCGACGATCCGGTCACCACCCTGGGCGGCCCCGTGATGCACCGCGAGTACACCGGCACCCACGACCGTAGGCCGGCGGAGCGTCGCGACGACGTCCTGGTCTACACCACAGAGCCACTGGCCGAGGACCTGGAGGTGACGGGGCCGGTCACCCTTACGCTGTATGCGGCGTCCAGCGCGCGGGACACCGACTTCGCCGCCACGCTGGTCGACGTCCATCCCGACGGGAAGGCCATAAACATCTGCGAGGGACTACGGCGGGCCCGCTTCCGGGACTCCAACGAATCACCGGCCCTCATCGAGCCCGGCGAGGTCTACGAGTACACCATCGACATGTGGGAGACCAGCAACGTCTTCAAGGCCGGTCATCGGATACGGGTGGACCTGACCAGCAGCAACTTCCCCCGGTTCGACCGGAATCCGAACACGGGAAACCGGCCCGGCATGGACGCGGAGATGCAGGTGGCCGACCAGACCATATTCCACGATGCGCGGCGGCCCTCCCACATCAACCTGCCGGTCATACCCCGGGACTAGTTGGGCCTGTACCGGCGTACCGAGACCGGTCGCTTCACTCGTGGTGGAAAAGAGATCGTGGTTGAGTGCAGCTACCCAGGTTGTACGGGTTCTCGCCGGCGAAACACGTGGCTGCGGGTGGCCCGGGCTTCGCAGTTGACCTTCACCTGCTCCAGGTGCTTTTCGATTACCCGCTCGAACATGGGCCTGGTGTCCGCCAGCCCACCTAGCCACCCGATCAGCGGCAGCCGACGCCAGATGAACTCGCCGTTGTGCACGAGTTCCGTGTCGCCGTCCACGTCGTTGAACACGAACTCTTCCCAGGCGTAATAGAGCGGTCCTTTGAGGTGCCGGAAGGTTATGCGATCCGGGGGCTCCAGGTTGATCTCCTCGACCTAGGAGCTCACGCTACCTGCGAACTCTCGGGCTTTTTCACCCCTCAGACGTGTCCCATTATCGCTGACGTCCTACAATTGTTGACTTCACCGCGTTTACCACTGCCGAGTCGAACTCGGCCTTCTGTTCGCTCGTCGTTCCTTCCTCACTGACCTTAGGGGACCTTCGAGTGGTCACACATTGGCTCAATCAGGGCAATTATTAGCATACGGACCATTGAGGAATTGGAATGGTTCCGGCAGCATATACATTGCGCGTAGTCGCCAGTCTGTCCTGCTGCCGTATATTCCACCTTCCAGTTCTGGCCCAACGGAAAATTCACGATCGACAGATCTTAATCGTTGTGGCAATGGAATAATCCGGTGTGGTGGGAGC
>CAZEDC010000048.1:0-41368 GCA_964510985.1 uncultured Dehalococcoidia bacterium | reverse complement strand
CTGCCCCTACGTTATCGTTGTATTGTCCAGACACTTGATCGAGCGGCGGGTGAGGGCGCCCCGTTCCCAAGCGGAGTCCAGGCGTGATAGGGTTTAGGCTGAACTACCGGCAGCGAGAGGAGGCTGCGCTCTGACCGAGATTCTCTGCTACACCGACAGCTACCTCAAGGAGTTCGAAGCCCAGATCGTCGATGTCACGCCCACCGGGGTCGTTCTGGACCGGACCGCCTTCTACCCCGGTGGAGGAGGACAGCCCTCGGACACAGGCACATTGCAAGTGGGAGACCGGGAATACCCGGTCAGAAAATTTTCTCGCTCTGAGGGCAAAATAATCCACGAGCTGGACCAGGAGCCCCCGGCTGCGGGAACCGCGGTCCACGGCGCCATCGACTGGGAGCGACGGTACCAGCTCATGCGTACCCACACGGCACTGCACATCCTGTGCGGCGTTATCTGGCGGCAGGGCGGCGCGAAGGTCACCGGCGGAGATATGAAGCCACTGGCGGCCAGGATGGACTTCGAGTTGAAGCACATGTCGGCCGACTTCGCCAGAGAGGTCGAGGTCCTGATCAACAAGGAGGTGGATGCCGCCCGGCCCATCGAGATTGCCTCGCTGCCCAGGGAGGAGGCCTTCAAGATTCCGGACCTCATCCGCACCAAAATCAACCTTCTGCCCCCCGCTATTAAAGAGGTCCGGACCGTGAATATCGTAGGGCTCGACCTGCAGGCCGACGGCGGCACCCACGTCGCCAACACCGGCGAGGTGGGCCGGATCAGTGTGGTCCGCCACGAGAGCAAGGGGCGTATCAACAAGCGCCTGCGCATCGAAGTTGGCCCGTAACCTCCGTGCAAGCGTAGGGTAGCAAGGAAATACCGCAACTGACGGGAGGGTAACCGATGGCCGATGCCGAGCAGTTCCAGTACGAAGGACTCTTCGCCAAGACGACGCCCGGGGCCCGTGACCGGGCGGTGGTACGCCGGGGCAAGTACGACTTCGCTGTGGCCTATCCCGATCCCGCCTCGCTTCCCCTGGACGAGCTAATGGCCGCCCTTGAGGGTGCGTTGCGCGACGAGGGGAAGGACCTGGCGGTGTACCCGCATCCCTCGGGCTACCCGCCGCTGCGAGAGTTTGTGGCCGGCAAGCTGGCCAGGGACCGCGGCATCCAGGTATCGGCCGACGACATCATACTGGCCGACGGCTCCAACCAGCCCATCCACATGCTGCTAGAGGTGCTGCTGGACCCGGGCGACGTCGTCCTGACCGAGGAGTTCGTGTACTCGGGAACACTCAACACGCTGAGGCGGTTCCAGGCGGACATCCGGGGAGTCGCTTGCGACGAAGACGGGATTGTCCCGGAGGCCCTGGAAGGTGCGATCAAGACGGCGGCAGCCCAGGGCAAGAGACCGAAGTTCATCTACACAATTCCCTCTTTCCAAAACCCCCAGGGATGGACGATGACTCTGGAACGCAGGCAGGCGTTGGTGCGGCTTTCCCAGAGCTACGACGTCCCCATCCTGGAAGACGACTGCTACGTTGACCTGCGGTATGACGGGGAGCCCGTGACGTCGATCCACTCTCTGGACGAGACCGGGAGGGTCATGTACGTCGCGTCCTTCTCCAAGAACATCGCGCCGGGCATGAGGATGGGATACGTGACAGCTCCTCCGGAGGTGCTGGACAGGGTCGCTGCCGTCAAGAGCGGCAGCGGAGTCAACCAGTTCGCGGCACTGGCGGTCCACCGGTATTCCACGTCTAACCTGGAGGACCACATCGGCGATATCCGTCACATCCTGCGCGCCAAACGGGACGCCATGCTGGCGGCGCTGGGCGAGAACTTCGGCTCGGCGGCGACGTGGAGCCGGCCCGAGGGTGGGTTGTACGTCTGGCTGCGCATGCCCGAGGGCGTCGATCTGGCAAGCGTGCGCGAAAAAGCCCTGGAGGCCGGCGTAGGCTACCAGGCCGGCAATCTGTACGCCCCCGACGGGGTCTCGGGAAAGAACTACGCCCGGCTCTGCTTCGGCTACAACACGCCGGAGGAGATCCACGAAGGCATCGCCCTGTTGGCCCGGGTATTCGAGGATGAGGGAATCCTGAAAAGTTAGATTCCGGGGAAACCCAAAGAACCCGGAGTGCTAATCACCAGAGGGTTTGAACTCCTCTGGACTCCCCGCGTACATGAGTCCGCATATCAGTCCGATTGATGACTCGGGGCATCGTACCGCAAAGGCGGAATTCCGGATTCTTGGTGAACGGCCCGGCGAGTCGAGCGGTGTGCCGCGCTTACTGTGTGCTGAATCTCCGTCTCAGTTCGGCGGCGACACGGTGCTTCAGTGCCTCGTTTTCTCTGCGGAGCAGGTCAAGCTCGGCCTCCAAACGTCTCGCAGTGGAGTTTTCCTCCAGGAGTACCTGTTTCTCCGGCAAGCCGACCTGGAGCGTACGGGCGATAAAGTAGGACAGGACGACCGGGTCCAGGGGTAACCTGGCGGAACGCTGCCAGCCTCCTCTGGAACCGAGCACCAGCCGGACGTGCTGGTTCACGGCCTCCCGAACGGCCTGCAACTCCGTCGGTGGCACGTCCACCTCGCGCTCGTCCTCCATCACCTCCACCTGGGCCGCCAGGTAGGGACGCCGCTGGGTTATCTCCTTTATCCTGAAGCGTTGCTGTCCGGTGACCGAGATAAACATGCGGTCGCCACGTATCCGGTTGACCTGCACTATATGGGCCACGGTTCCCGTGGAGTGGGGTACGGCCGGCTCTCCCACCTCTGAACCGGACTTGATCAGGATAACGCCGAACTTGGAGTCATTGTCCAGGCAGTGCTGCACCAGAAGCTTGTACCTCTCCCCGAATATCTGAAGCGGCAGAGAGGCGTTTGGAAACAGGACCGTGTTCAGCGGGAAGAGTGGGATCAGCCGTTCCTGGGAAACCAAGGCATGCCTCTTCGGGGCTTCTTGGGGGAACCCCCTATCGGTCAGCAGCTCGGTAAACTGCACCCCACCCCCACGCGATTGTCGGACCCGACCCTCCTCGGACCCCATCCGGGCGCCATCCACACCACCCGAACTGCATAATCACACAATGGGATAGCTTCTGGGGAGAGTATATAGGGAGTTGAGCGCATGAGCAAGGGCGTCCTGGCCCGTGAGCTTGGTTGGAGTTTCCTTGACAATCAAGCTTGGGCGCTGCTAACATTCCTCTGCCGTAATAGCCCTGAACAGCACCCGGGCGACCAGGCTTTGTGTCCGTACGCCCTTGGTCTCTTGAGGTCTGAACCCTTTGTCTTATGTAAAGTCTTTGCGCTGCCGTGAGTGCGAGCGAGAGTACCCGGTGGAACCGCTGAACGTGTGCGAGTTCTGCTTCGGGCCACTGGAAGTCGCCTACGACTACGATAGCATCGCCCGGGACGTGACCCGGGAGCGGATCGCCCGGGGACCTTTCACCATGTGGCGCTACCACGACTTCCTACCCGTCGATGCGGAGGCCGCCGTGGACATCGGGACCGGATTCACCCCACTTATCAGGGCGAAAAACCTCGGACGCTTGCTGGGCCTGGAACACCTGTATATAAAGAACGACAGCGTCAACCCCTCCTACTCGTTCAAGGACCGCCCGGTCTCGGTCACCACCACCAAGGCCCTGGAGTTCGAGTTCGACGTGCTGGCCTGCGTCTCCACGGGTAACCTCATGGGGTCGGTGGCGGCCCATGGGGCCAGGGCCGGGATGAAAACCATGGTGTTCTACCCCGCTTATCTGGAAAGGGGGAAGATCATCGGAGCGGCCATCTACGGTCCGACTCTGGTGGCGGTGGACGGCACCTACGACGACGCTAACAGGTTTTGCAGTGAGCTGGCGGACAACCATCGCTGGGCCTTCGTCAACATCAACATGCGCCCATTCTACGCCGAGGGCAGCAAGACCCTGGGTTATGAAGTGGCCGAACAGCTCGGATGGAAGGCGCCCGACCACTGCGTGGTGCCGGCGGCCTCGGGGGAGCTGCATACCAAGATATGGAAGGGACTCCAGGAGTTCGGCGAAATAGGGCTGATCGACTCGGTCAAAACCAGGATGCACCTGGCCCAGGCCGAGGGCTGCTCACCGATTGTGGAGGCCTACGTGTTGAACAGCACGCAGGTGCGCCCGGTCAAGCCAAACACGATAGCCAAGTCGCTGGCGATCGGCAACCCGGCGTCCGGGCCCTACGCCCTGCGGACCATGGCCGACACCGAGGGCACGGCGGTCGCCGCCCTTGAAGAGGAAGTTGTCGACGGCATCAAGCTACTGGCCGAGACGGAGGGTATATTTACGGAGACCGCGGGCGGGGTCGTCATCTCGGGACTCAAGAGGCTGGTCGAGAGAGGCGACATAAGGTCCGACGATGTCACCGTGGCCTTCATCACTGGCAACGGCCTCAAGACCCTGGAGGTCGTCGAAGATATTCCCGATCCGGTGTACACGGCTCCGGATTACGATGAGTTCCAGGCGGCGCTGACCGCCAAACGGCGATGACAACAAGAAAGGGGGAGAGTGCACCATGGTAAAGAAGCGAGTGAAGTTCACGTTCCCCAAAGAGCTGATCACCGAGGCGGTAATCTACGACCTCGGAAAGAAGTTCGAGATAGTGACCAACATCCGCCGGGCCGATGTCCGCGAAGACATGGGCTGGGTCGTACTGGAACTTGACGGCGACGAGAAGGAGATAACCCGTGGCCTCGATTGGGTCACGGAGACGGGCGTGAGGGTGGACCCGGTCAGCGGAGACGTGATCGAGGGTTAACCGCCCGCATACGGCCCGCATCTAAACATCGGCGGGCGTACACCCCAGGAGGTTATAGACTATGAGCGTGACGGTTAGAATTCCAACCCCTCTGCGCCGAGTGACCAACGGGCAGGACAAAGTATCGGTCGAGGGATCGACCCTGGTGGAGATCATCGACTCGCTCCACACCGAGTTCCCGGGGATCAAGGAGCGGATTTGCGACGACCAGGGTGAACTCCGGAATTTTGTCAACGTCTACGTCAACGGCGAAGACATCCGGTTCCTGCAAGGTCTGAGCACCGCGACGAAAGCCGGCGACGAGATCAGTATCGTCCCGGCCGTCGCCGGGGGCTAGGCACTATAGGTCGCTGTCATTCTGAGCCCCGATACATCGGGGCGAAGAATCCGGGGTGGGGACTGACCTTCCCGCTGGAGCAAAGGGCTGGCAGGTGAGGCTCCGGGGAAAAGGGTGACCAAACACCCAGCCCCAGATTCTTCGCTGCGCTCAGAATGACACTGGAAACGAGCAAGCTTACGGTCAGTCCTCCAGGATTCCCGGCCTTCCCTGGGCCCGGAGCCATTTCTGTTTTTGGGTGCGCCGGGTCTCCTCGTCCGGTGGCTCAAAGTCCGCGTGGAAGCGAGCCCGATACGACTCGAACTCACCGCGACTGATAGCCGCCCGTATCTCTTCCAGCATCCGCAGCAGGAACCTCAGGTTGTGTATCGTCGCCAGCCGGTAGGCCAGCAGCTCTTTGGCCCGAAACAGGTGATGCAGGTAGGCCGCGGAGAAGGTACGGCAGGTGTAGCAGTCGCAATCCTCCTGTACGGGCGCGTCCCTGTTCTTGAATGGAGCGGTATCGACATTGGCCCGTCCGGACGGCACCAGGAGGGCACCGTTCCTCGCTATCCGGGTGGGAAGCACGCAGTCGAACAGGTCGATGCCACGAGCCACCGCCTCCACCACGTCCTCGGGCGAGCCGACTCCCATGAGGTGCCGGGGGGCCCCGGCCGGCAACAAGCCGGTGGTCAGCTCGACCGCGTCATAGGTTTCCTGTTTGGACTCGCCCACGCTGAGACCGCCGACGCCGTAGCCAGGGAAGTCCAGCGACACCAGATACTCCGCGGAGCGTTCACGGAGGTCGGGGTGCAAGCCTCCCTGGACGATGCCGAACAGAGCCTGGCCGGCCCTGGAGTGTGCTTCGCGACTCCGCAGGGCCCAACGGCTGGTCCGTTCCATGGCAGCTTCAACCTCGGGCCTCTCGGCGCGTGCCGACACACACATGTCCAAAGGCATGATGATGTCGGCCCCCAACCGCTCCTGGTGATGTACGGCCGCCTCGGGCGTGAAGGTATGCGCGCTGCCGTCGATGTGGGACTTGAATATGATGGCGTCCTCGGTGATCTCACGCAGGTGCTCCAGGCTGAAGCCCTGGAAGCCGCCGCTGTCGGTGAGGACGGGTCCGTCCCACCCCATGAATCCGTGGATGCCGCCCAGGTCCTCGACGATTCGGACCCCCGGCCGCAGATACAGGTGGTAAGCGTTGGACAGCAGGATGGACACCCCGACGGACCTGAGGTCCTCGGGGTCCAGCGCCTTGACCGACCCCTGAGTGGCCACCGGCATGAATGCCGGTGTCGGCACGTCGCCGTGGGCGGTGTGGAGTGTGCCGGTGCGGGCACTGCCCTGGGTTGATTGGACCTTGAAAAACGGCATTGTCATGTGTCACATCGCGAGGGTGGAACTCCAGGGTCCCGAATTCGAAACCAGGAATCATCGGGCAGTTGGGCCGGCTGCACCTATAGCGCCTCCATTATCAGCCTGATGCCCAGGCCCAGAACCACGATAATGAGCAAACGGAGAATCCATGGCCCCTTCACTCTGAGGCTCATCCGCGCCCCGACCTGGCCTCCCATAACTAGCCCGACACCCGCCCAGACGAAGGTTGGAAACCATTCCACGTGACCTAAAGAGGCGTGGGTCACCGCGCCGGCTGTCGCGTAGAAGGATAGCGCGAAAATGGAAGAGGCCGCAGCCACTCTGACCGGGAAGCCGAATGCCGCCACAAGGATGGGTGTCCGAAGAAAACCGCCACCCGTGCCGAAGAAGCTGGAAATGAATCCGAGGACGAAGTTGAACGACGTCGCAAAGAACTCGTTAAACTCGTAGCGAAAGACCTGTCCCCAAGATGTGGTTATCTCACGACTACGGACCGTCCGACTTAACATTCCGATCTTCCTGGGCGTCGATCGGGCCGAGAAGTGTGGACGGACCAGCATCTGGAAGGCCAGGGTGACCAACAGCAGTCCGAAAAGAAACCTGAAGACACTCCCAACCACGGTCGTCAGGACAAATGGGGCCAGAACAGACCCCGGGATCGCCATCGCCGCGAAGAGGAGACCGCTGCGGTAGTCGATCAGTCCCATGCGGCGATATGCCTGGGAACCCGCTACGCTATTGGCCGCAACAAGAGCCAGCGCGGTCCCGGCCACCACCTGCGGCTCCATGTCGAAGAAAATTAGAAGGACAGGCCCGAGAATGAAGCCGCCACCTGCACCGACAAGGACTCCGTAGGCACCGGTACCGAATCCCAGGAGCGCAAGCCACAGCCATTCCCATTCCACGGTTAGCCGTTTGCCGGCATTGGGGCCGCCACCATTCTCAGTGCCTCTCGGACCAGTTCGGTGGGGACGTCGTTCCTGGTTACCGCGTTACCCAGACCGTTCAACAGCACCCAGCGGACCGTCCCACCGGCAACCTTTTTGTCGGACATCATCGCATCGGCCACAGCGTCGACATCGACGCCGTCGATAGACACGGGCAGTCCGTACTTCTCCAGCAGAGAGGCTTGTCTAGCTACCTCTTCCTTGGATAGTAGGCCCATGGCCTGGCTGATGTACGCAGCCCCCATCATCCCCACGCTGACGGCCTCGCCATGTAGGAGCCGCCCATATGCGGTGACCTTCTCGAGGGCATGGCCGATGGTGTGGCCATAGTTAAGGAGCACCCTCACACCAAGGGTCTCTTTCTCGTCACGGGAGACGATACCGGCCTTGATAGCGACGCTCCGCCGGATGATGTCGGTGGCAAGGTCCAGCTCCAGGGCCTGGATGGGACCGCTGTCACGCTCAAACGCGTCCAGGAGGTCTATGTCGAGTATCAGGCCGTGCTTGATGGCTTCGGCCCAACCGGAGGTTAGCTCTCTAGGGGGCATGGTCTGGAGTGTCTGGACGTCGGCCAGCACGAACCTGGGTTGATAGAAGGCTCCCACCAGGTTTTTCCCCTGGGGTAGGTCCACGGCGACCTTGCCGCCAACCGAGGCGTCCATCATGGCCAGCAGGCTCGTGGGGACCTGGGCCAGAGGCATGCCGCGGAGATAGGTCGCCGCAACGAAACCGGCCAGGTCTCCCACCATGCCGCCGCCCACGGCCAGGACCATTTGACCGCGTTCGGCTTTGCGGTCAGCCAGCCATGCGTAGGCCCGCTGAGCGGTCTCGTGTGTCTTGCTCGGCTCACCCGGTGGGACCAGGAGCATGTGAGTCGGGATACCGGCGGCCTCCATGGATGCCTGGGCCTGCCGCGCATGGGTGAACGCGCCATCGTCTCCGATCACATAGGCCGCGGGCGGCTCGAGGATGCGTTTGACCCGCTCGCCCAGTCCGTCCAAGATGCCCCATCCGACCCAGACAGGGTAGTCAACGCTGGAGGTGTGTACGACGGCGGCCAGGTCGGTTTCCTGGGGACGGCCATCGTCCCCAGGCTGGTTGAGCAACCCGAAAGCCCGTGTGACCTCTTCCGCCGCCTGACCGGGGGTCAGGCTGTCGGTGTGGACCGTCCAATGGGCCTGGCTGTAGCTGGGTTGACGCCTGGCCTTGAGGTCGCGGATGCGACTAAGTTGGTCAGAGGCGGCGATCATAGGGCGTACGGCGGGGTTATCTCCCCTGGCGCGTTCTGTCTCTAGCCGTGCGTGGATGACCTCGGGGTTGGCATCGAGATAGACGATGACACCGCTACGCTCCATCATCTGGACGTTATTCTCATCCATGACGATGCCGCCGCCGGTTGAGACGACCTGGCGTTCGCCCTCACATGCGGACGCCAGGTGTTCGCGCTCTATCTGCCGAAAGCCGGCCTCACCCAACTCGTTAAATATGGCCTCGATAGGCTTGCCCTGGGCTTCAACGATCTCATCGTCGATACCGACGAACCGCCAGCCCAGGCGCCGGGCAACCTCTTTACCCACGGTTGTCTTGCCCGAACCGGAGAACCCAGTTAGGAAGATGTTGGGTTTCGATGTCATTGTTGTTCGACCATTGGGTGTCTCGCCCGAGTGCTTTCCACCCTACCCGAGCAGCGGTTCGTTACAGGTGCGAGAATGATTCCGATCTTTTCGAGCCGGCTGCGCCGGTTTCGCTCTGGACTAGCAGGGTACTGAAAAACCTTTTCGACCATCCCCCTGTCCCCCTTCCTATCCAGAAAGGGGGAAGAATTTTTAGCTGAGGGACACCCTCAGACTCCCGGCTAATCCCGACTTGTCGGGACTGCACACCCTATTTTTCAGCAGTCTGCTAGGACGAAGCGAAGAGTGGTCAACCCTCAACCACCGGCTTCCAGCAGGGATAGGGCTTCCTCGGCGGCACGGAACATCACGTCTACCGGCGCATCCCTGCCGGTCCAGCGCTCAAAGGACGAGGCGCCCTGGTAAACGAGCATGGGCAACCCCCCAAGCAGCGAAGCGCCCGCCTTTCCAGCCTCGACCAGCAGGGGTGTCTCTCGGGGATTGTACACCATGTCGTAGACCATCGCGGCAGGCGGGATCATGCGGGCCTCCAGCGGGGAAACGCCCTCAGCTTCCCCGTGACTCATGCCCATGGACGTGCAGTTGACGATCAGGTCGGCGTCGGCGCAAGCGGACTCCAGGCCCGCCCCTTGAATGGGGACCGCATCGACCCGGGCTATGGCGGCTCGAACCTCTCCTGCCAGGGCCAGTGCCCGCTCCGGCGTCCGGTTGGCAATGGAAAGCGAGGCTATGTCCTCATGGGCCAGGCCGAAGGCTGCCGCACGGGCGGCGCCTCCGGCGCCCAGCAGCAACACCCTTTTGCCCTGAGGCTCGAGACCACCCACCTCCTTGAGCGCCCTGATGAACCCGTAAGAGTCTGTGTTGTAGCCGATCAGGCGTCCGCCCTCTCGAACGATTGTATTGACGGCGCCGACGGATTCGGCCCAGGTGTCGATGTCGTCGAGGTGGCGGCGGACCTGTTCCTTGTGCGGTACGGTCACGTTGGCGCCGAGGTACCGGTCGCCACGCAGCTTACCAAGCTCTGCTTCCAGTCTTTCGGGCGGCGTCGGCCAGGCCTGATACCGCGCCGATATGGAGTAATGGTCGAAGGCCGCCTGTTGAAAAACGGGCGAGATCGAATGGGAGAGGGGGTAGCCGAATATGCCGACGAACTGCGTCATAGGTGTTCCTTGGGGCACTGAGGACAGTATAGCAACGGGCCCAGAGCGGGACAAGGAATCAGGACGGTCGCGAGGCGGCTTTTTACGTTGACCTTGGACGGGCCAACTGCTAGGATGTTGACCAGCGGCTCTGGGCATTATACGCGGTCTCTTAGACCCCCTGCCGGCCACACCCAAGGAAGCCTGAACCAGCACAATGTCCGCCTTCGACGACCTGGTCCTGGAAATCAAAGCCTGCACGCTCTGCCCTTTGTCCGAGGGCCGGATCCAGGCCGTGCCGGGGGAGGGCTCTCGAACGGCCGACATAATGTTCATCGGCGAGGGTCCGGGCTTCTACGAGGACCGGGACGGACGGCCCTTCATAGGTCCCGCCGGCAAGCTCCTGGACGAAATGCTGGCAACAATAGGTCTGAACCGTGGCGATGTATACATCACCAACATGGTCAAGTGCCGTCCGCCCCAAAACCGGGACCCTCTGCCCGCCGAGACCGGCGCCTGCCAGCCATACCTCGACCGGCAACTGGAGATCATCTCACCCAAGGTCGTGGCGACACTGGGAAGATTCTCCTTCGGCAAGTTCTTTCCCAGCGAGTCCATCAGCAAGGCCCGGGGGAAGCCACGCCGGTGGAGAGACCTGACGGTCTACCCCATGTACCACCCCGCCGCCGCGCTGCACAATCCCAGGCTTCGCCCGGCCATAGAGAACGACTTCCGGCGTCTGCCCTCGCTGATCGAGAGCGCGAGCCGGGCACCCGAAGAGCCGGAGCAGGCGGCGAAGGCCCGACAGCTCAGCATGTTCGAACAACTCTAGAAGCCATCCCAATAATCAAGGTGACTTCTTCCCACCCACCCACCCACCCTCAAGGGTTTTTATTTTTGCCCCGAACTTGTCCCCGACGTGTCGGGGCAGGCGGGGAGACCCCCACCAGAGCCCCGAACATGTCCCCGATATATCGGGGTAGGCGGCGTCTGGACTCCCCCATTCAAGTGTTCTTGGAGGAGTTCTAGTTGCCCCACACACCACTGCGAGTGATCCCACTGGGCGGTCTCGGCGAGATCGGCCAGAACATGCTGGCCCTGGAGTATGACGAAGATATCGTCGTAATCGACGCCGGGATCCTCTTTCCCGAAGAAAACATGCCTGGCGTGGACTTCGGCATACCAGACATAACTTACCTGATCGAGAACCGCGACCGTGTCCGCGCCATCCTGATCACCCACGGACACGAAGACCACATCGGCGCACTGCCCCACATCTTGTCCGATCTGGACGTCCCGGTCTACGCGTCTCGTCTGACCCACGGGCTCATCTCGGTAAAGCTCCGAGAGCGCGGGATGCTGCGCAAGGCCCGGCTGAACGTGGTCGAGCCTCACTCTCCTTTCCGCATTGGGGAGTTCCACGTAGAGTTTTTCAGGGTGTGCCACTCCATCCCTGACGCCATGGGCATCGCCCTCACAACGCCGTTGGGACTGGTCATCCACACCGGCGACTTCAAGATCGACCACACTCCAGCCGACGGGAACCCCACAGATTTCTCGACCCTGGCCCAGCTAACCGCGGACGGTGTGCTGTTGCTCCTGTCGGACTCCACCTATGCCGAGGTCGAGGGCTACACCGAGTCCGAACAGCAGGTTGGCGAGGCCCTGGACCGCATAATCGGCGAGGCCCAGGGCAGGGTGATGGTAGCGACCTTCGCCTCCCTGATCTCGCGGATTCAGCAGGTGGTGAACGCCGCCGTCAGGCATGGCCGCAAGGTGACGGTGGTGGGGCGGAGTATGAGGAACAACGTGAAGATGGCGATGAACATGGGCTATCTCGATGCCCCGGACGACACGCTGGTCTCGATGAACGAGGCCCGCCGGCTCCCGCACGACCAGGTCGTCATCGTGGCCACCGGCAGCCAGGGCGAGCCGACCTCGGCCCTGGTACGCATCGCCAACGGCGAGCACCAGGACGTTGAGATCGTGCCCGGGGACACGGTGATAATCTCGGCCTCACCGATCCCAGGCAACGAGAAGCTGATTTCCAAGACCATCGACAACCTGTACAGGCAAGGGGCCTCAGTCCTTTACAGCCGGATCGCACTGGTCCACGTGCACGGACACGCCAGCCGAGAAGAACTGAAGATGATGTTGCGACTGGTGAATCCCCAGTTCTTCGTGCCGGTCCACGGCGAGTACCGGCACCTGGTTGCCCACTCAGGTTTAGCCCAGTCGATGGGAATCCCTGAGTCCAATACCTTCATTCTGGAAGACGGGGACGTGCTGGAGCTAACGTCAGAGGGAGGCCGCGTCGCCGACGCGGTGCAGGCCGGCCATGTCTTCGTCAACGGGTCCCGGCTCTGGGCCATGGACAGCGCTGTTCTCAGCGAACGCCGACGCCTGGCCAGAGAAGGCGTAGTCGTCGTGGTCCTATCGGTAGACCAGCAGACTGGAAAAATCCTCAAGCCACCCGTAGTGGTGTCGTCGGGATTCGAGGAGTTGGAGGAGTCGAGGGAGTTGTTTGAAAAAACCTCCAAAATGGCCCAAACAGTCCTAGAAGAGGCCGGATCACCCGTCCTAGAGTGGGAGCAAGTGAGGGCCGAGATGTCCGAGTCCATCTCTAAATTCCTGCGCAAGGAGGCTATGAGGCGCCCCACGGTCCTCACAGTCATTGAGCGGGTCTAGCGAAACTCCCATTCCTCCCGTTGCGGTGGACGCGGATCCCTGCCCGTCCCGGCCTCGTACAGGGGAGCGCAACAATCATTTTCTCTGTGCCCTGGCAGTTCCAATAGAGTCTACCTGCCATCCCGGCACAATAGGGCCATTTCACGCACAATAGGGCCGACGGAGAGGAAGATTCCATCAGTCCGCAGCAGTGCTGCGAAGGAATCTGATGGCTCCGTGGCCGTCCTCGCTCGAATCTGCAATCTCTGGCTTTTTAAAGAAGACCTGGAGTGGTAAAATTGAGTGCGATGGCAAACAGGAAGTCTGGTGGCCAACTATTGATAAGCGCACCGTTAAGGTTGTTAAGTCTGCTGCCCTCGTCGTGGCGGGCCAGGGCCTGGCTGGCCGCGGCCGTTGCCGTGGCAGCAGCTATCGTTGTCGGCTTCACCGTTGAACCGGTCGGAGACTTCTACAACCTGGTCCGAAAGGGCGTCCTCACCAACTTCGGCCTGGGCATGGTTGCCGTTGCGGTGTGGCTGCTGGCGCTCGCGGGGGTACTGGCAGTCCGCCGAAACTGGTTAAGATACGCCAATCTATGGGCGGGCTCACTGGCGATGGTCGCCGTCGTACTGGGCGTACTGGCCTTCTTCGAGTCCACCGGCAGCGGCCTGTCATGGTTTACGCTGGACGGCGACGTTCCCCTGGGAGGTAAGGTGGGGGACGCCATCATAGGCTCCGCCACGTGGCAGGGCGTTTTAAGTCTGCTGGCTATTTTCCTGGCCGGTGCGTCGGTCGCCGCACCGGCCCTGGCGGCGGATGTAGCGATGGCGTTGGGCCGTCTGTCGGTCCATGGCTACGTGGTCCTGGTGGTCGCGGCCAAGTGGATATCCAAAATGTACCGCTTCGACCGAAGCTCACGTTCTGATAAGGGCCGAGCGCTTCAGGGTGAGCCCAATATGCCACCTGAGGTCCTCACGCCGTATACGCGGACGCGAACGGTACAGACATCTGCGGAGGATGCCGCCGGCAAGGGATACTCCTGGCAGCCCAAGACGCCCTTAATCGAAAACGCCCCGACAGATGAGCTTCCGGTATCGGACGGGTCCATGGCAAGCGACTATGAACCCGACAGGGATGACGGCCGGCAGGTGGCCACGTTCGAGCCGATGGAGGACGAGGTCTCCGGACCTATGGACGGGCCGCCTGTCACAGGTCAGGAGACGGTGCCGCAGCCGTCGCCGGGCGGCAAGTTCAACAGGTACTGGGACCCATCGGCCGAAGCGACCGCCGAAGAGGAGTCGCTTGCCGTTACGCCGATGGATGACCTGAGCCCCGACGACTCTCCCGAAATCACGGCCGTGGGCAGGCAGTGGGCCCGACCTTCGATAGACCTGCTGCAAGAGGTCCCCGAGGGCGCCTTCTCGGAAGAGGGGATGCAGGCGACGGCGGAGACGATCAAACGGACTCTGGCGGACTACGGCGTCGAGGTTGAGATCGGACAGATCGAACCCGGGCCGACGGTGACGATGTACGGCCTGATCCCGGGCTGGGTGCGTCGCTACAAACAGGTAAAGGAGACCGACGAGGAGGGCCGAGCCAAGCTGGACGAGCAAGGCAAACAGGTGGTCACCAGGGAAGAGACCAGGACCCGCGTCAAGGTAGATACCATCCTGGCGCGGGAGAAGGACCTCTCCCTGGCGCTGAAGACGCCGACAATCCGGATCGAGACTCCAGTGATGGGCAAGGCCCAGATAGGCATCGAGGTCCCCAACCCGAACCCGAGTATAGTGGCTCTGCGGTCGGTGATGGAGAGCCAGGAGTTCGCGCAGCTCCGGTCCAAGGCGGCGCTCCCTGTAGCCCTGGGTAAGGGCAGCGGCGGGGAGACCGTCGTCATCGACCTGGCCAAGATGCCCCACCTGCTGATTGCGGGTGCCACCGGCAGCGGTAAGAGCGTGTGTATCAACGCCCTCGTCTCCTGCCTGATAACTGAGAAAACACCGGAGGAGATGAGGCTGCTCCTGATCGACCCGAAGCGGGTTGAGATGACCCCTTACAACGGCATCCCGCACCTGATGACCCCGGTGGTGGTTGAGATCGACCAGGTGGTGGGCCTGCTCAAGGGATTGATCCAGGAGATGCTGGCCCGGTACCGCCGGTTGGAAGAGGTCGGTGTCAAAAACATCGCGGCCTACAACGAACGGATCCCGGAGAAGATGCCCTACCTGGTGGTGGCCATCGACGAGCTTGCCGACCTGATGATGTCGGCGGCCTTCGACGTGGAGCAGTCGATCTGCCGCCTGGCGCAGCTGGGCCGGGCCACGGGGATCCACCTGATCGTCGCTACGCAGCGGCCCTCCGTGGACGTGGTAACGGGACTTATCAAGGCCAATTTCCCCAGCAGGATCAGCTTCGGCGTCACGTCGCAGGTGGACTCCCGCACCATCCTTGACGCGGCGGGGGCCGATAAACTGCTGGGCCGGGGAGACATGCTATATCTGCCCCTGGACGCCTCCCGGCCGATGAGGGCACAGGGCGTCTTTATCTCGGACAAGGAGATCGAGAGGCTGGTCAAATTCTGGCAGATCACCCCGCGGGCCCATGTCCCAAAGATTCACCTGCGGGCGGTCCAGGAGGACCAGGGCGACAACGGCGAGGAGGAGCAGGAAGAGGGCTATCAGGACGAGTTCCTGGGCAAGGCCATCGAGCTTGCAAATAGCTACAGCAAGATCTCTACGTCTCTACTCCAGCGTCGCCTGCGCATAGGCTATCCCAGAGCGGCCCGACTGATGGACCAGTTGGAGGAGCAGCATATCGTCGGCCCCAGCGACGGCTCCAAGTCCCGCGATGTTATAATATCGAACAGTTAGCCAGGCCATCCAACCTGGCGAATAAGCGGAGAGAGAGCGCCAGGTGGTCAGAAGCCTTACCGACCGGCTAAGCTCCGTCGTCAAAAGAGGCAGGAGCGAAGAGAAGGTCCCAGCGGTCCGAGAGACCTGCTTGTTCTGCAGCGCCTCCCTGGTGGAGTCAGAGCAGTACGACCGGTACCGGACCTGCCACGTCTGCAAGTTCCACTACAGCATGACCGCCAGGGAGCGCATCGCCTCGCTGGCAGACCCGGAGTCCTTCCGGGAGACCAACCGCTCTCTGATCTCGCTTGACCCCCTTTCGTTCTCGTCGCGCATGTCCTACAAGCAGCGGATTTTCCGTGATCAGCGCCGGACCGGGCTGACCGAGGCCGTGGTCACCGGGACCTGCACCATAGGCGGAAGCCCGGCGATGCTCATCGCTTTGGATTTCGGCTTCATGGGAGGGACCATGGGGTGCGTGGTCGGAGAGAAGGTGGCGCTGGCCCTGGAGCAGTCCGGCAAGAAGAAGCTGCCGGTAATCGCGGTGGTGACGAGCGGCGGAGCCCGAATCCAGGAGGGCGTCCTGTCGCTGATGCAGATGGCCAAGACGTCTATAACGGCATCCCAGTTAAACGACAAGGGGCTACCCTTTATCTCGGTGTTGGCGAACCCGGCCACCGGCCAAGCCTACGCCAGCTTCGCCAACCTGGCCGACATCATCCTGGCAGAGCCGGGGGCCATCGTCGGGTTCTCGCCGCTGCGGGACATGAAAGAGACCAGTAGGCAGCCTCTGCCATCCGAGTCGCACACCGCTGAGTCGCATCTGGAGCACGGGATGCTGGACGCGGTGGTGGAGAGACCGCACCTCAAAGAACTGCTGGCAGTGTTGCTGGACCTCCTGGGGCCGCAGTATCGGCTAACTCTCAGAAACAAGACCACCCGGCCTAAGGCAGAGGCGCAGCGGCAACAGGCCTGGAGCTCGGTGCAGCTGGCGCGTCACGAGTCGCGGCCTTCGTCCATCGACTACATAACGAGGATTTTCAGCAATTTCGTCGAGCTGCACGGTGACCGTTCTTTCGGAGATGATCCGGCCGTTATCTGCGGCCTTGCGCACCTCGGCGGCCAGACCGTGATGGTCGTCGGTCAGGAGCGCGGTCGGGGCGACGAGGCCGGCGACCGGCACGAAGGCAGGACCTCGCCCGAAGGTTTCGGGAAGGCGCGGCGGACTCTGCGTCTGGCCGCCAAGTTCGACGTACCGCTGGTGACGCTTATCGATACCCCCGGCCCTAACCTCAGCCTGGAGGCCGAGGAACGGGGCCTGGGCAACGCCATCGCCAACACGATGGAACTGATGGCCTCGCTCCAGGTGCCGTCGATCTCGGTTGTCATCGGAGAGGGCGGCAGCGCGGGGGCACTGGCCCTGGGCGTGGCCGACCGGGTGCTGATGATGGAGAACGCCATCTACTCCACTATCTCACCGGAGGACGCGGCGGAGCTGATCTACCAGGACGAGGCGCGGGCCGACGAGGTGGCCGAGTCGCTGAGGCTCACCGCCCAGGACTGCAAGGAGCTGGGGATCGTGGATGTGGTGGTACCCGAGCCATCGGGAGGCGCTCACACCAACCCGGATGAAGCGGCGCGTCAGCTCCGGCGGACGCTTCTCAAGGAGCTGGCGGAGCTTCAGTCCATGTCCAAGCGGCGGATGGTTAAAAACCGGTACAAGAAGTTCCGGAACATGGGAGAGTACAGCTCCCACTACCGGGCGGCGATAACCAGGGAGGTAGACGCCCTTCAGGGTTACGTGGTCACGGGAGTGAAACGGATCGCCCGGAGACCGCGCCGCAAGGGGGCGGAGTCCACAGAAAGCCCTCTACCCGATCAAGCCGTCGAGGATTTTCAGCCAGAGTAGGTTGACCTTGTTACAGTACTGGGGACCACAGGCCCCATCGAAGCCCGTCTGCTCCGCAATAGTACCGTCTCCCTCGACGCACCTCTAATCTCCAACGAGGGAGAATCGTCCCCCTTTCTATCGAGACACCGTCTTCGCGTTATCCGGTTAGGACGCCGCCGTGTGGGCCACGTTGGGCCTCGAACTCCGCGATGTCATCCTCCCGCTCCATCACCAGGTCGATCTCGTCCAGACCGTTTAGAAGTTGGGTGCGGCGGAAGTCGTTGGTATCGGGGTCGTTGTGTACATTGAAGGAGACGTTGATCCCCTCCTGCTCCGTGTCCGTCAGCAGGCAGCGCTCCAGGTCCACGGTCAGGCGATAGCCTGGTGTGGCCTCCGCATTGTTGATGATCTGGTTGACCTGCTCCTCGGGCAAGATGACAGGCACGATGCCATTCTCGAAGCAGTTTTTTTGGAAGATGTCGGCGAAGCTGGGCGCGATGACCGCTCGGATGCCGTAGTCCTGGAGGGCCCACGGCGCGTGCTCGCGGGAGGAGCCGGATCCGAAGTTGCGGCCGGCCACCAGCACCGACGCATCCCTATAGCCCGGCTTGTTCAGCACGAAATCGGGGTTGGCCGACCCATCCTCGTTGAACCGCCAGTCGAAGAACAGGTACTGGCCGAAGCCGGTCCGCTCTATGCGCTTGAGGAACTGTTTGGGGATGATCTGGTCGGTGTCCACGTTGACGCGGTCCAGCGGGGCCACGACACCGGTGTGTCTTACGAACGGTTCCATGTTTTTTCTCTCCTGCCAGGTGCCTCTATTTAAATCTATATTCGTATTTCCCCTGTTGATATCCTGCCTGCTCGTCCTTCGACAAGCTCAGGGTGAGCGGGATGTACTCTTGCCGCCCATGGCGAACGGTCAAGGTTCGCTCCGCTCATGGTGAGCGAGGCGTTGCCCATCGTGCTCCGCTCATGGTGAGCAAGGCGTTGCCCACCATGCTCCGCTCATGGTGAGCCTGTCGAACCATATGAGTGGAGCAGTTAGGCTTCTGACAGATGAATGAGGCGATTCCAATCCCGCTGAATCAATGCCTCTTTCTTTTGTCTGGTCCAACCTTTGATCTGGCGCTCTCGCTCAAACGCCTCCTCTCTTGCGGCAAAGCTTTCGGAGAACACCAGATGGACTGGGAGACGTACCGGTGTATAGCCTGAGATTACGCCCTGCTGGTGGGCTGCAACCCTCTTTTCAAGGTCATCTGTGTGGCCAGTGTAATAGGAACCATCGGAGCAGCGGAGGATATAAACGTAGAATGCCACGTTCACCTTCTTATGCCCGCTCATGCCCTTCGACAGGTTCAGGGTGAGCGGTAGGCACCTGCTCCGTTTTAAACTGGTCGGGGTCTTTACCACTCTCTTATGTCCACGAAGTGGCCGGCGATGGCGGCCGCGGCTGCCATCTGGGGGCTGACCAGGTGAGTGCGGCTTCCCTTGCCCTGCCGCCCCTCGAAGTTGCGGTTGGACGTAGAGGCGCAGCGCTGGCTGGCCTCCAGGACATCGGGGTTCATCCCCAGGCACATGGAGCAGCCGGCCTCGCGCCAGTCCAGGCCCGCGTCCTTGAAGATACTGTCCAGTCCTTCCTCCTCGGCCTGCTTCTTGATGGTGAAGGACCCGGGCACCACCATGGCGTAGACGTGGTCGCTTACCTTCCGGCCCTGGACCACCTGGGCTGCCGCGCGAAGGTCCTCGATGCGGGAGTTGGTGCATGAGCCCAGGAACACCCGGTCTATCTCGATGTCCTGGATCGGCGTGTCGGGCTCCAGGCCCATATAGTCCAACGCCCGTCCGGCGGCCTCTCGGTCGCCGGGGTCGTCGAAGGAGGCCGGATCGGGCACACGGCCGGTGACGGGCGCGACCATGGCGGGGTTGGTTCCCCAGGTCACGAAGGGCTCCAGGGCGCCGGCGTCTATCTCCACAGTGGTGTCGTAGACCGCGCCGGGATCGGTGACCAGACCGCGCCACCCCTCGACGGCGGCCTCGAAGGCATCGCCCTGGGGTACCTGGGGACGGCCGCGCATGTACTCGAAAGTGTTATCGTCGGGTGCAACCATGCCGGCCCTGGCGCCGGCCTCGATGGACATGTTGCAGACGGTCATGCGTCCTTCCATCGAAAGTGAGCGGACCGCCTCGCCGGTGTACTCGACAGCGTGACCGGCGGCCCCACTGACTCCGATCTGACCTATGATGCCCAGGACGAGGTCTTTGGCGGTGACGCCGTTAGGCAGGTCGCCGTTGACCCGCACCTCCATGCTCTTGAACTTGGACTGCGCGATGCACTGGGTGGCCAGGACCAGCTCCACCTGCGAGGTGCCGATGCCGATGGCGAAGGCGCCGAATGCCCCGTGGGTCGATGTGTGGCTGTCGCCGCAGACGATGAGCTTGCCGGGCTGGGTGTAGCCCTGCTCAGGGCCGATGACGTGGACGATCCCCTGGTTGGGGCTGTGCATGTCGTACAGGGTAATGCCGAACTCCTCGCAGTTGCGTGAGAGGGCTTCCAGTTGCTTCAGGGCTATCTCGTCGGTGATGGGCAACGAACGGTCCCAGGTGGGCGTGTTGTGGTCGGCGGTCGCGACCGTCAGGTCGGTCCGGCGCACCTTGCGTCCTGCCATGCGCAGGCCGTCGAAGGCCTGAGGGGAGGTCACCTCGTGGACCAGGTGCAGGTCGACGTACAGCAGCGTTGGTTTACCGTGCTCTTCGTGGACCACGTGGGCGTCCCAGATCTTGTCGAACATGGTTCGTGGCGGCATTGCTTCTACATGACCTCTCTATCGCAGTGGTATTTCAGTGGAATCTTTATCGGCCGTTCAGAAGGGGCAGGTTTGAAACCTGCCCCTACTTTTCTCTCGACTGCTCAGGGCGATTTTATTTCTAGCTCTCGGCGGGCGCGGACTGAATTCCCTCGGCGGCCAGTAGCCGGTTCAGGGCGTTCATGTAGGCCTTGCCTGACGCGACGATGATGTCAGGATCGGAGCCCCTGCCCACATAGGCATTCCCCTCTTTCTCAACCCTGATGGTGACGTCGCCGATGGCGTCGATGCCCTCGGTCACGGCGTCCACCCGAAACTCGGTCAGCTGGTTGGGGACCAGTACGATCCGGTTGATCGCCTTGTAGACGGCGTCCACCGGCCCGGTGCCCGTGTCGGCGTCTGTGACAGACGACCCATCGGGAGCGATCAGCGTGACGGTGGCGGTAGGCTTCTCGTGACTGCCGCATACCACCTGAAGGTGCTCCAGCTTGTAGATGGCGGGAACATCGGCAGTCCGACGTTGGCTCGCCATCAGCGATTCCAGGTCGGCGTCGGTGATCTCGCGTTTTCTGTCGGCCAGGCTCTTGAAGGACTCAAAGGCCGCGTTGAGCTCCTCGGGCGTGAGCTTGAAGCCCAGGTCTTCCAGCCTGGAGCGCAGTCCGGCCCTCCCGCTAAGCTTTCCCAGCACCAGGGTACTGCTGGGCCAGCCGATGGACTGGGGGTCCATGATCTCGAAGGTGGTGCGCTCCTTGAGCACACCGTCCTGGTGTATGCCCGAGGCGTGGCGGAAGGCGTTGACGCCGACGATGGCCTTGTTGGGCTGGACGGGGAAACCGGTGATATCGCTTACCAGCCGGCTGGTGCGGTATATCTGCCTGGTGTCGACGTTGGTGGAGACCCCGAGGATGTCCCTGCGGGTCTCGATGGCCATGATTACTTCTTCCAGCGAGGCGTTGCCGGCCCTCTCCCCCAGGCCGTTGATACACCCCTCCACCTGACGGGCGCCGGCCTCGACTGCCGCGAGACTGTTGGCCACCGAGAGCCCCAGGTCGTTGTGGCAGTGGACGCTGAGCACCGCCTTATCGATGTTGGGAACGTTATCCCTGATGCGGTTGATCCGTTCGGCGAACTCCCAGGGCATGGCGTAGCCCACGGTGTCCGGGATGTTTATGGTGGTAGCGCCGGCGGCGATAGCCGCCTCCACCAGCTTGAACAGGTAATCCATATCTGTCCGGCTGGCGTCCATGGGGGAGAACTCGACGTCCTCGCAGTATCCCTTGGCCCTCTCTATGGAGGCCACGGTTATGTCCAGTACCTCTTCCGGGTTTTTGCGGAGCTGGTGCATGATCTGGACATCGGAGCTGGAGATGAAGACGTGGACGCGGGGACGCTCGGCGTCGGCGACGGCCCTGGCCGCCTGGTCCACGTCGTCGGGAACGCAGCGGGCCAGCGACGCGATGATGGGCGTGCGGACCTCACGGCAGATGGTCCGGACGGCCTCGAAGTCGCCCGGAGAGCTGGCGGCGAAACCGGCCTCGATGACGTCCACGCCCAGCCTCTCCAGCTGTCTCGCTATCTCGAGCTTCTCAGGTGTGGTCAGTCCTATGCCGGCCGACTGCTCCCCGTCCCGGAGGGTGGTGTCAAAGATCGTAACCTTGTCGTATGCCATTTTATGACCTCCCATTCAACTCTTTGAGTGTTTTATCCAAAGACCGTACCGCCGAGCCGGTGGCACGGTCACGAATGGGCGTTCACAGGACAACGCAGTCCGCCGGGCCGAGCCCTGCCAGGACCCGGCTTTTGCGACGGACTACGTGGGTAACCTCCATTGCACACATATCTTTTACATCCGGTCGAATCGGCTCGACCTACCCTAATCGGCGTCCTTCAGGAAGGACATCATATCTCTCAGCTCTTTGCCGACGAGTTCTACCTCATGCTCGGCGTTGTCTCTCCGCATCCTGTCGAACCGCGGGCGGCCTTCGTCATTCTCGGCGATCCACTCCCTGGCAAAGGTGCCGTCCTGGATGTCGGCCAGCACCTTTCTCATGTTGTCCTTTACATGCTCATCGATGACGGCCGGTCCACGGGTGTAGTCACCGTACTCGGCCGTGTCGCTGACGGAGTAGCGCATATAGCCCATGCCACCCTGGTAGAGCAGGTCCACGATGAGCTTGAGTTCGTGGAGGCACTCGAAGTAGGCGGACTCGGGCTGATACCCTGCCTCGACCATGGTCTCGAAGGCGGCTTTGACCAACGCGGTGACCCCACCGCAGAGAACGGTCTGCTCACCAAAGAGGTCGGTCTCGGTCTCCTCTTTGAATGTGGTCTCCAGCACGCCGGCGCGGGTGCAGCCTACTCCCCTGGCATAGGCGAGGCCGACCTGGGAGGCCTGGCCGGATACGTCCTGGTGAACGGCCAGCAGGCCGGGGACGCCCGATCCCCTGGTGAAGACCTCTCGCATCCTGTGGCCGGGGGCCTTGGGGGCCATCATCGAGACATCCACGGTGTCGGGCGGGACGATGGTTTCGTAGTGTATCGTGAAGCCGTGGGCAAACATCAGCGTCTTGCCCGGCAGCAGGTGGGGCCGGATGGCTTCCTTGTAGACTCTGGACTGAACATGGTCGGGAATCAAGACCATGATGATGTCCGAATCGGCGGCTACATCGGCGACCAGGCCTACTTTCAGGCCGGCATCCTCGGCCTGGGACCAGCTCTTGCTCCCCTCGTAGAGGCCGACCGCCACGTTAAGGCCGTTGTCCTTCAGGTTCAGCGCATGAGCGTGGCCCTGGCTACCGTATCCCATGATGCCTATGTTCTTGTCGGATATCAGCGAGAGGTCGGCGTCGTCTTCGTAGTACATTTTTGCCATGCTGGTTTCTGCTCCAGTTCACTTAGAGACCCGTTTGGACCCTCACCTCTCTGTTCCCGGCTCGGTTCGGGTGGAGAGGTAAAAACAGACCTTATCGTCGACTCACAGACCGCCCTCCAGACGAGGGGTTGAGCCGTGGGCGGAGGCGTCGTCTAAGGGGGCGCTCGCGGCCCCGCGACTCATGGCGATGGTGCCGGTGCGCATGACCTCCATCACACCGAAGCTCCTGAGCAGGTTCTGCAGCGAGTCCACCTTGTCCTCGTCACCCGTGACCTCGATGATGATGGACTCGGGGGCTACATCCACGATGTTGGCACGGAATATGTCCACCATCTGCATGATCTCGCTGCGGGTCTGGACGTTTGCCTTGACCCTGATCAGGGCCAGCTCCCGGGACACGACGTTCTGCTCGGAGATGTCCGAAACCTTGATAACGTCGATGAGCTTGTGGAGATGCTTGGTGACCTGCTCCACGACGGCGTCGTCGCCCTCGACGACGAAGGTCATGCGGGACAGGTCCGGGATCTCGCTGTGGCCTACAGCCAGGCTGGCGATGTTGAACCCCCGCCGTCTGAACATGCTTGAGACCCGGTTCAGGACCCCGGGCTTGTCCTCGACCAGGGCGATTATCGTACGTTTCGGAGGCGTAGTGGCCGTTGTCATCGTATCGCTCTCTCGGGTTTGGGTTCCTCTATCATCTGATTGACGGTGGTCCCGGTTGGGATCATCGGGTAGACGTTTTCCTCCCGCTCGACCATGAAATCAATGATCGCGGGGCCGTCGTAATCCATGGCCTGCTGGATAGCCACCTTGACCTGCGCCGGATCGGTTACCCGGATGCCGAGGATACCGAAAGCGGCGGCCAGCTTCACGAAGTCCGGATTGCCGGTGTAGTAGGTGGAAACGTAATTCTTCTGATAGAAGATGTCCTGCCATTGGCGGACCATTCCCAGGAAGCCGTTGTTGATGATGGCGAACTTCACAGGGATATTGCTCTCAACCATGGTGGCCAGCTCGCACATAGTCATCTGGAATCCGCCGTCGCCAGCGATGGACCAGACGACCTTATCGGGCCTGCCCACCTTGGCACCCATGGCCCCGGGGACCTCGTAGCCCATGGGCCCGGAGCCGCCCGCGGAGAGCAGGCTGCAGGGCTCGGTGAATGTGTAGTGCTGAGCGGCCCACATCTGGTGCTGCCCCACCCCGGTGACGATAACGGCCTGCCCGTTGGTCGCCTCGGAGAGCTGTTTGATGATGAATTGCGGGAGCAGCTTGTCCGTCTCTCGGATCAGCATAGAAGGATGCTCCTGCTTGAGCTGCTCTATGCGCTGGAGCCAGTCCACGTGGACCGCCGGCTCCACCTGCTTGTTCAACTCTTGCAGCACCCGTTTGAGGTCGCCCACGATGGGCACGTCCACCTTGACGTTCTTTCCGATCTCCGAGGGATCGATATCGACGTGTATCTTTTTCGATTGCGTGGCAAAGGCCTTGGCATCGCCCGTGATCCGGTCGTCGAATCGCATGCCCATGGCGATAAGCAGGTCCGATTCTTCGATTGCGAGGTTGGCGTATGCCATCCCGTGCATTCCCGGCATCCCCACCGACAGGACGTGGTCCTCGGGAAAAGAGCTTATGCCCAACAGGGTGGTGATCACCGGGATCTGGGCCTTTTCGGCAAGCTCCCTAAGCTCGTCGTAGGAGTGGGAGATGATGTTGCCGTGTCCCGCGAGAATCACGGGCCGCTCCGCCTTGTTGATCAGTTTGACTGCCTTGCGAATCTGGTTGGGGTGCCCATCCAGGGTTGGCTTGTAGCCAGGCAGGTTAACGGTCGCCGGGACCTTGTACTCGGCTACCTCGGTAAAGACATCCTTGGGGATGTCCACGAGGACAGGCCCCGGCCTGCCGGTGCCGGCGATATGGAAGGCCTCTTTGATGACGCACGGGATATCCGACGCGCTCATCACCAGGTAGTTATGCTTCGTGATGGGCAGCGTGATGCCGGTGATGTCGGTCTCCTGGAAGGCATCGGAGCCGATTGCCGGACGGCCGACCTGTCCGGTGATAAGGACCATGGGGACCGAGTCCATATGAGCGCTGGCGATTCCGGTCACGAGATTTGTGGCGCCCGGACCGGAGGTGGCGAATGCAACGCCCGGCCTGCCGGTAACCCGAGCGTAACCGTCTGCGGCATGGGCCGCGCCCTGCTCGTGACGGCAGAGGATATGCCGGATTCCTGGGTACTGGGGCATGGCATCGTACAGGGGCAGAGTCGCTCCGCCCGGAATGCCGAAAACCACGTCCACGCCTTCCCGGATCAGGCTCTCGCACACCATCTGTGCCCCGGTCAGCTTCGCCATTATTTACTCCTTGGCCGCCCATTTTTCGTAATTCAGTGATGGGCGCTCTTGAGTAGAGATAGGCCCATACAAAAAAATAATCCCGTCCTGCGAAGGGACGGGATGCTATCGTTTACTCCCGCGGTACCACCCTAATTGCCCGGTTGGAACACCGGACCACTCAATGGCTTTAACGGGGCCTCCCGTCCGCCTTACACAGGGGTCTAATAATGACCCCCTTCAGTACGGATGCTCCGGGGCGAGTTCTCAGAGTACCTGACATCGGATTTCCACCGTCACCGACTCTCTATGGCCGGTTACTCCAGTACTACTCCCCATCAACGCAATTCGAACAATAAAACTAAAACGTGATTTTAGCACACGCTGCAGCCGGGTGTCAACGCGTTTGGGGCCACGTCGCCGGGGAAAGGCCGAAACACAAGGGAAAACAAAAACCCGCGATCGGCCCGTAGGATCAGTTCTTGCCGACCCGGCGCTTGTCGGCTATGGCCCAGCCCCCACCGACCACCAGCGACGCGATCATCAGCTTGACCAGGTCGCCCGGTATGAATGGGTACATGCCCGCGCTGAACAGCTCTCCATCGGCGGGCCAACCGAAATCGAATGCACTGAGCCACAGGAGCGCCGGCACGTAGATAAAGAGGTTCCCGAGCAGCATGGGCCAGAGGATACGGCCCCGGTTCCAGCCGCGCTGGGACAGGTAGCCGACCAGCGGGACCGCCGCTACGAAGCCGATTATATAGCCGGCGGTGACCGTTCCGGACAGATAGTGCCAGCCGTTTCCGCCGTCCTTGAAAACACCGACTCCGGCCATCCCGAGAAAGTAGTAGACGAGGATGGCGAAGAGGCCCCACCTGAGTCCCAGGAATCCACCTATGAGCAACACGCCGGCCGTCTGGAAGGTGATAGGGATGGGGTTGCCGGGGAGGTAGAATGTAGCCCTTCCCAGCCCGGTCAGGATACCGACGAACAGCAGGGAGATGGCTACTCGATGGAGTGTGGTGGCCGCGGGGAACAACTCATCCATCAGGGAGCGCTGGTAGTCCCCCAACAAGGCAAAGGGACGCTTTTCGACTACTGATTCTATTCTAGCGGCAACTTGAAACACCTGGTGCTTCCTCCTGGATGTGATCGGACACCTGCCCCGGCGTCCGTCTTTCCCTCCCAGGCCCACCGCAGCGGTGTAAATGGCCTGGCCCCCTACCCGTCCCCTGGCCGACTCAACGATACCCGCGCCCAGGTCCTTTGTCAATCGCCGCGCCGATGCCTGTCCAGGCGGTACCGGCCCGCTGCCCGGCGATTCGCAACCCGTAGGTGCGACCCGAGCGGCTGGGTCGGCGCGTCCTCTTCTTCCGGGGCCGGCCGAAGGATGGTCAGGACCGCCCGCGGGTTGGCTTGCCCAAGTCGGAGTTTGGGGCTACAATTAGGTGCGCTTGGGTATGCCGCCGCCGGTCGAGTCCGCACGGAAAGCGGCTGGCGTTCCCAGAGATATCCGGCCTCGGGGAGTGGCGCAGTTTGGTAGCGCGCTATGTTCGGGACGTAGAGGCCCCGGGTTCAAATCCCGGCTCCCCGACCACCACCTTCCTTAATTATTCTTTAATTATTCTTTTTCACCACCAGGTTATTGTGGATGTTTCTCGCATCCGACGGTCTTCGGGCGATATCGTTCGAATCCCGTTGGGGCTACCAAAGTGTCATTTCACGAAAAACTCACGAACAACCTCTCAGTCCGCTGAGTCGAATCAGGCAAGTGCATGTGAAGCATCGAATCTATTCGGAATCGCATCTTACGCCGCGAAACCATCATGCCCTATCTTTCCCCGAGCCATGTCCCCGCCACCTCCGTGCCGCACCCACCGCAAGCCAAACACTAGCCACACCCACGCTGTCAATGAAAACGTCAAAGCTGGAAGCCGACCTTCCAGTAACGTAGGATTGGTGATATTCGTCGGTGACCCGGCACAATACTCCCAGGCCCAAGCCCACCAATGCCCATCGGAGTTGGAAAATAGACCCGGCTACCCAATTCCACAGGCTCACCAACAGCAGAGAACCCAGCACGCCATACAACACCAAATGTCCCACGATGTCCCGGAGCCTGCCCAGCCACTCGACGGCCTCTACCTGACGTGGCAAATCGAAAGGCGGGAGCGAGGACAGGTAGAAAATGACCCCCATCCAGGCCACCGTCGAAACCGTGCTGATTAGTCGCCATATCCATGGGTAGAGCCCTTGTGGCCTTTGCCCCAGAGTTTCCTCGTCTTTCTCCCTTCTAATCATGATCAACCGCCACTCGTACCCAAACACGACTTGGCGACAGTGACTGTTATAACGTCGCGATATTCCATGGGGTTTCCCCGGCGATGAACATACTAAAGGCATAGACGACCCAACCAAGGTACCATCTTTGTCGAGAGCCATCGTAGTACGACTCGTTGACACTCCTGCCCCTCAACCTATAATGGCGGTAGCTGACGCCGTGTAGTTCCCCTCTGAGGCTCTCCATGGTCGATGAGGAAAGGAAGAAGGATGAAGGATGCAGAGAAGGTCGAGTTCGACTCGGCTGGAGACGCCGTGGGCTACATCTCCCTGGACCAGGCCCAAGCTTCAACAGACCACGACACTTTCATGCTCATGCTGCGACGTTCCGTGGTACAGTTTTGCTCCACCCCACTGGTACACTTTCCGACCGCCCTTGACACAACCAGCTACGGGACGTGACGCAATCGTCCCTTTACGGATGAAGGTCGTCCATCTCGGCTGTGATGGTTTTGTAGAGGTCGGGGCGGCGGTCTCGGTATTGTGTATGGCTGATTCGGGCTTGCCGGACCTCGTCAAGGTCCAAGTCGGCCCAGATAATTCCCTCATCTTCTTCGACCATTTCCAAAATCCGCCCCCTGGGGTCCACTATCATGGACCCGCCACCCATCACGGAGTCCATCTCTTTGCCGCCGTGGTTGCACGGAGCCAGGTACACCATATTCTCCCGTGCGCGTGTCATCATCTGGGCGTTCCAAAGTAAGGTCGCTTCGGGACTTCGCCGAATTCCTCTGTCGGCCGAATTGTTGCCCACTACCTCAATGGGATTGCTCGTGGCGTGAGGGGCGACATAATAAGCGGGGGAGGCGAACGGTACCATGATGAGTTCGGCGCCGTTAAGAGCTACGCACCGTGCCGACTCCGGGAAGGATAGGTCATAGCAGATCACGGCGCCTACCTTAAACTCAGCCACCTGGAACACAGGGAACTTGGTCCCATATCGGAAATAGATCTTCTCCAAGGCCCGATTGGCGGCGGGGTGGATCTTCCTGAATTTGCCCAAGATGTCACCATCGGAGCCCACCAAAATTGCCGTGTCGTAATAGACACCGGGGGACTGCTCTTCGTAAATGGTCGCTACAACGGTCGTCTGGTGCTGGCGGGCCTTATCCTTGATGGTTGTTATGGAAGGACCATCGTCCCGCTCGGCCAAATCGAAGTAGCGATAATCACGATACATGAAGACGTAGCCTGTGTTGAAGAACTCGGGAAGCAAGATCAGGTCGGGCTGGTCTTTTGCCGCCTTGTCGATCAGGTCACAGGCCTTTGCCACGTTGCCGGCATTTGTACCGGCATCGCTGGTCATCTGAATAAGGGCTAGACGCATCTCGATCCCCCTGAAAGAATCTAGTCTTTGAGCCGTTTTCTCGAGTTGAGCCACCGAGCCTGGCCGACACTTCCGATTTCAAATCGGTAAGGCCTGAATTCGCCGCCACCCTCGGACAAGTGCAAGTGTAATCATGGTGCCTGTGACCGTCAACGGATCGTCCTCTCGGGCCACCGTTAACTGCCCAGATTGACCCTGATTAGGTAGAACACTTGAAGGAATTGGACAGGTTACATAGAAACAGACCGCACAGTTCTCTGGGCTATTGACCGCCAGCACCACAGACCGTTGCAGCCGCTGACTTGATCCTTGCACTTGTGCGACGAAGATAACCACTGGTCGTAAATTTGTGCCATCGCAGTATAGTATGTTTATGAAAGCACTGGATTCCATCTGGGAAATAGCAGTTTGAGTAATGACGCGTGGCGAGATCGAGCGGCTAGTAGCAATCAAAGACATCGTACGCAGATTCTTCGAGGACGTGGCTGCTGGAGACCTTGACCTGGTCTATGAGCTCGTTTCTGAAGACTGTCTAGTCCACGCGCCTGGCAGGGAAATTCGAGGTGTGGAACTGGTTAAAGATATCAGGGCGGGCCAAATTCAGGCACTTGGGGACTGGACGATAACCGTTGAACAGCAAATAGCAGAAGGTGACCTTGTGGCGAGTCTGCTTACTATGTCGGGCATTCATTCCTGCTTACTATGTCGGGCATTCATTCCAAGGAGTTCCTTGGCGTGCCGCCCTCTGGCAAGCGCGTCACCTTTACCAGCACATTTCTTGACCGCGTTGTCGATGGAAAGATAGTGGAAGGGTGGCATCAAGGCCCAGATTACCGCGACCTTATTCGGCAGGTCGGGTCACCTTAGTCCTACTGAAATGCACTTTTATCAGATGACTTGATTACCTCTACGCCTGCCCTCGAAATACGAGCCAAGCTAGACGACGTTGGCTGCCTGTGGTAAGCGCGTACAGTACTCGAGTAGTTTGACCGCTTATTCTGCCTTGGTTATCATCGAGGCATCCTCTTACGCCGCAACACCGAGTGTGTCTCCGTTAATAGCGGAGCCTAGCGGGCCACGTCGAACAGGAGGTCCTAATCCTATGGAAACTCCCAGGGAAAGAGTCTTGAAGGCCATCGACCATGTCCAACCCGAGACCACCCCTGTCCATATCATGGGATTCGAGAATATGGGGAGGTGGCTAGACCGCTTCGATGTCCATGAAGACTACGAGCTGCGCGACAGGCTTGGGTTGGACGTCAGGTTCGCAAGCGCGGTCTATCATGGTCCCAATGCGGAACTGGGCCTCACTATCTGGGGGACAAAACCGATCGCTGCAGGATACGCGGGATATGGATATAGCAACTCCCGTGGGGACTTTCCGCTGGCTGGTGCGTCGATATCGGACATTGAGCGATTTGACTGGCCAGACCCTGAAGATTTCGATTATGCGGTAACCGCTGAGGCCCTGGAGTCGGTCACCGATCATGCCCGCTTCGTCAGATCAGTATACGCTGTCCAACATGAGGGCCTGAGCCGAGTGGAGGCAGCACGAGGGGGTGGGCATCAACTCCCCATGCGCGTTGGTGGTTGGCTACCGCTCATCTGCACACTGTTCGACCTGTTCGGCCTGGAGGAAACACTGATCAACTTTCGCGCCGAGCCCAAGATAATCGAAGCCGCAGTCAGCCGACTGGAGGAGTTTGTACTGGGATTCACGCGCCGTCAACTCGAGGCTACGAAGGGGGCTACCGATGTCTACTGGTACGGCGACGATTTTGCGACTCAGAGGGGTATCATGATTTCTCCCGACCTCTGGAGAAAGTACCTCTTGCCGACGTACGGGAAGATTTTCGAGCTTGCCAAAGGATACGGCCTGAAGATGTGGTTCCACAGTTGTGGCACGTTCCGCCCGGTGTTACCCGACCTGATCGATGCAGGGATGGATGTCTGGGAGACGGTGCAGGTACATCTGCCGGGCAACGAGCCCGAGGTGTTGAAACGCGAGTATGGCCAGGACATCGCTTTCTACGGGGCCATCAACAGCCAGCAAACGATGCCTCTCGGAACGCCGGAGGACGTCCGCGCCGAGGTCCGGGAGCGGGTGCGAGTTCTGGGCAAGGGCGGCGGCTATATCTGCGGGTCCGACCACACCATACTGCCGGACGTGCCCATAGAAAACGTCATGGCAATGGTGGATGAGGCCAGGAATTGCAGTCCGTAGGGCCTGTACATCACCGGCAGCTTCTAAATGTGTAGAACGTTAGAGATAATGGGACTGGGATAACTAGTGGTACAAAGATGGGCAGGTCAGGTTAGCAAACATACCTAACTAAAAGGTCGCAAGCCATTGGATAGTACGCTCTTCTGAGCCGCATACAGGCATATCACGTTTAGGGCACGTGCTAACCTAGCCACGAGTAGCCGACTATGGCTCTGGATATCGCAACAACGCTGGAGGCACCCGATGGGTGAAAACTCCGACACCCCTTTGAAGCTCCAATTCGACCGCAGAGTCCGCCTAGCTTGTCGTGGCGCTGCCATCACCTCTGACGCTGGATTCCTAGCATGCCGCGAGCTTGATGCCGCCCTGGGAGTCACAGAGAAAGCCAACGACTAGATTCTCGCAAGGAGGGGTAGACATGTCTGTGAGCAAGAGAGACCGAGGCATTTTGAGAGAGCTGGGTAGCCAGGTCGCGGAAATCGGCGCACTCCCGGTCCAGCAGGAGAAGATCAAGCTCTGGAAGGCCTTGAACGGCCTCAAGCCGGTCCGGCCGATGGTCAGTATCGAATTAATCCCATGGCATGAGATGGACGTCGACGGAGAGCTTGCGCTGCTGACCGAAGACGACTTCAGCCGCCATTTCGAGACGAAGCTCCGACGGACCCTATACGCGTGGCGGCATATGCCTGTGGATATGGTGGTCGAGCCGGTAGTTGATGTTCCGATAGCCATCCGCGGGGTCGACTATGGGGAAAGCCCGTCCAAAACGGGAGACCTTAGTGCTGGGACTATGGGGTTGGACATAGTCGAGAGAACGGTGGCGACCGATCCTGATAACCGTGTCGTCTCTCATCAGTATTTCGACCAGCTGGCAACCGAAGAAGACGTTCAGAAGATCGTGAATCCGACAATCGTTGTGGATGAGGAACGGACGGCGCGGGCAGAGGAGAAGGCCCACGAGATATTCGACGGCGTCATTGCTGTCGAGATGCAAGGTTATCTCACAGACTTCCGCGCGTGGGACAGCATCGTGGAATGGCACGGAGTGGGGAGGTCTCTCACGGACCTTGTGGATAGACCGGAGTTCATGCACAAGATCGTGTCCAGGTACACCGATGCATATCTATCCATGGTCGATCATTTTGAGGACCAGGGGCTGCTGGGCACTCTCCGCTCCACTAAGGAAGGCGTACTTGGCCAGCGTATTGCATACCTCTCCCCCGACTACACAGACGATCTTCCGGCCGACGCGTTCGACCCGGCCAGGCCACGCCCACGACACACTGCGCGAGACTGCTGGGGGCAAGGGGCGGCCCAAATATTCGCAGGGGTCTCACCCGCGATGCACCAGGAGTTCGAGCTTGACTACGCGGGCAAGTATTTTTCGCGATTCGGTCTTGTACACTACGGCTGCTGTGATCAACTCCACCACAAGATAGACATACTCAGGAAGAATATCCCAAATCTGCGCAGGATCGCCATGAGCCCAATGGCGGACGTGGAGATAGGCGCTGAGCAGATCGGTGGCGACTTCGTGCTCTCTCATCAGCCTAGCCCGACGGTGTTCGTCACCGACGGCTGGGAGCCGGATTTCATCGAGCGAGACCTACGGGAGACCTTGGAGATTTGTAGCCGGCATGGATGCCCGATGGACTTCGTCATGAAATCCATCAGTACCGTTCGATACAAACCTCAGAGACTCTGGGAGTGGGCGGACATAGCCATGAAAGTGGTCGGCGACGAGGGCTACTGAGTCGACGCCGAGGTCGTGATGGGATGCCGCGGATGGGTGGGGACCTGCGGCCAACTACGCGGCTGGACTTGTTGTTCCGGAGGGTGCCGGTATCGTCCTCCGGTAGCCCCATCTCACGTGCCTTTAACACACGCCGCATGACCTTACCGCTGTCCGTATTGGGCAGGGAGGACATGAACACGATCTCGCGGCTCCCTGTTTGATGCTATCTTCCCATTCCTACTCGGCTTTGTCGACCTGAGATGCTAATAGATCTAGGAAGATCGCCAACCGCTTTGCCTCGTGACGAAGCATACCGATACATGACCCTTAGTATCCCACGTAAAAATGGCGTAGAACCCATAACCATATCACCTCCAAACTCTCGGGTTTTTCCACCCCTCAGATGTGTCCCATTAACGCTGACGTCCTACAGAGCCTGAGGTGTCTCCAAAGCCAAAGCGGGCAGTAAGTCTCTGGTCATCGCCGGTCGATCGTGTGCGCCGCCATGTAGGACCCGAGGGACGATCGCCCACAAGGTGTTATGACCGCAAGCGCAGACCATCCGGATCGTGGGGACCTGTGAGCCGCACCGTCGCGCTGTACCGCCTTGCGAGTATCTCTATCTCATAGCTACCGAACCGGATGAAGTCAGCGTTCACGCCCTCCTCGTTCTCCACGTACCCCAGCCCGATGGATCGGTCGACAGTATGGCCGAAGTCACCGGAGGTAATCTGGCCCACAAGCCTTCCGTCGCGGTAAATCGGCTCGTGGCCCAACAGCAGAGGCTCTGGATCGTCGATGACGAAAACGGCCAGCCGTCTCTTCAACCCTGCTTCGTGCTGTCGCAGCAGCGCCTCGCGTCCGATGAACTCCACCCCTTTATCGAAAGCCACGAAAGAGCTCAGCCCCGCTTCCAGAGCAGTATCTCTCTCGGTGACGTCTTCCCCCCAGGCCCGAAATGCCTTCTCCATGCGCAGAGAGTTCATCGCATGGAATCCGGCGAGCTGCAGTCCCAACGCCTCACCCTGGCCGACAATAGTGTCGTATACGTGGGTCATGAACTCGGTTGGAATGTATAGTTCCCAGCCCAGTTCGCCTACGTAGGAGATGCGCGTCGCCCTCACCGTGGCATAGCCGATGTGAATCTCACGCGAGGCCCCGAACGGGAATGCGGCATTGGAAAGGTCTGTGTCCGTGAGCTTAGAGAGCATGTTTCGGGACTCTGGCCCCATAACGCCTAGTACACCGTAGGCGGAGGTGACGTCCGTGAGGAACACCTGGGCGCCGTCCTGTATGTGCCGGCCGATCCAATTGGTGGTGCGGGTGGCCGTCGCCGGCCCGTTGACGACCAAGTAGCTGTCGACCGCGGTGCGCGTCACCGTTAAGTCGGCCTCGTAGCCCCCGGACGCGTTCAGCATGGGCGTGTACACCACCGTGCCCGGCGGTACGGACATATCGTTGGCAAATATCCGCTGCACCACTGCCTCCGCGTCTCGACCTTGCACCAGGAGTTTTGCGAACGGGCTCTGGTCGAAAAGGCCCACGGTCTCACGCACGGCTCGATGCTCTTTGGCGGCGTATGGGAACCAGTTCTGGCGACCGTACGAGTACTCATACGCCGGTTCCGTCCCGTCGGCTGCGAACCAGAACGGCCGCTCCCATCCCGCCACGACGCCGAAGCAGGCGCCACGGGCGGCCAAACGCTCGTGGACCGGCGACCGACGAACGTCCCGGGCGGTCACCGGCTGCCGGTGGGGCCAATGCATGGCATATACGAGTCCTAGGCCTTCCACCGTGCGGTCGAATAGGAACGTTGGGCTGTTCTCGAATCCGTGGAACCGCCGAATGTCCACTTCTCCAAGATCCATGGTCGGCTCGCCTTCCACGATCCACTCTGCCACCGCCCTCCCGCTGCCCGGCGCGTACGAGAAGCCCCCAGAGTTGAACCCTGCGGCCACGAACAGGTTCTTGAGCCCCGGTGCCTCGCCAAGTACGAAGTGCCCGTCGGGCGTAAAGCTCTCGGGGCCCACCGTCGTCCGAACGATCTCGGCATGTCCCATTACCGGAATGCGCTTAACAGCGTTGTCTATAAACATACGGTGCCGGCTCCAGTCGGGGCTCATCCTACTAAAGTCGTCTGGTATCCCACCCATTCCCCAAGGCTTCGCTTCCAACTCGAAGCCACCCGCCAGGATGCCACCGGCGTCTTCGATGTCACGGCGGAAGTAGACCAGGCCGTCCGGGTCTCGAATCGACGGCATGTCCCGGGCCACGCCTTCAATCGGACTTGTGTTGAAGTGCATGTGCTCGGCGGCGTGCAAAGGGATCTTCACACCGCACAGCAGTCCTATCTCTCTTGCCCACATGCCCGCGCAGATCACTACGAACTCGCAATCGATCTCTCCTCTGTCGGTGGACACCCCGGTAACGGCGCGCCCATCGTGGCGAATCCCGGTCACCTTCGTGTTCTCGATGAGGATCGCCCCCCCGGTGATTGCGGCGGTGGCTAAGGCCATGGTGGTGGGGTCTGGGCTGGTTTGCCCGTCCTTCGGGATGTACACTCCTCCAATCAGGTCATCGGTGGCCATCAGCGGCTGAAGCTGGCCCACCTCCCGCGGGCTCAGTTCGTGGATCTCAATCCCGAAGCCATGCCCCAGAGACACCATGCGTCGGAGTTCGTCCATGCGCCCCGGAACGCTAGCCACGCTTACACTGCCGGTTTGCTTAAATCCCGTCGTCAGGCCAGTCTCGGCCTCCAACGACGCGTACAACTCGACGGCATAGCGCGAGATATCTGTCAGGGTACGCGACATTCGCAGCTGCGTTACCAGCCCCGCGGCGAAGCCGCTGGTCCCACTTACCAGTGTCTCTCGCTCCAGCACCACGACATCCCGCCAGCCCAGCTTCGTCAGATGATAGGCGACGCTACACCCGCCAACCCCCGCCCCTATGACAACCACCTGCGCCCGATCTGGCAGTTTCCTCTCCATGGCGTTTCACTCCTTGGTTTCGTTCGCACCGACGCTCCGCCCCTGCTCGACGCGTCTGCATTGACTGGGCTGCCGTCCGACGGCCTAGACCAGAGATGACCAGCACCGGTAGTACCTGATCGCACCTCAGACGCGAGCCCGCGTCGAAGGTGTTAGTTGCCTTTGGTAGATCATCGGTGTTCTGATCGTCCTGACCTGTCCCCGATCCTTGTACCACTCGCTCCGCGTTTCCAGACAGTCAGGTCAGCCGGATGAGGTAATACAGGTATTAAGTATCGATTGTCTATACATCAAGATCGTGAATCAAGATCTCCTCTCGACCCTCGCGGTTGGCTTTGGCGAGAACCTCACCGCTGGCCGAATAGATCACATTCCCACCGTTGCAGTAGTGAACCCAGGATACACCTGTGCGGTTCGTCACAAGCATGGGCGCACCGATAGCCCTTGCATCTTCGCCGAGTAACTCGAAATCAGGGAGAGAACGTCGATTATTAGGATAGAATACAACGTCAGGCTTCATGGCCTTGACACGCTCGATGCATCGCGGAGCCTCGCCGTCGGCGCAGATGAAACACGTGGCTCGGACGCCGTCCAACTCAAAAACCTCTGGCCCGTTGCCAGGATCATATCTCGCCCACTCGTTTCTGTACCCTTTGTCTTCAGTCTCCAGCCAAAGCCATGACTTACGGTACCGGTAAACAAAACCGGTCGGCCCTACAAAGACCTGGGATATGAAGTACCGATCGCCATCTGTTTCAGACAGACCAAAGCTTATAAAGCACTCATATTCTTGAGCCAGGCCCAACATAGACTGCGTCGACGGGCCGCTCGGAACTTGTTCGGCAAGATCACCTAGTAGTGGCGTATAGTCACAGACGGTTCCTTCGTGAAACATGATCCAGCGAGCCCCCTCCCGCACGGCTTTGCGTCCAAGGGCAGCCATTTTGAGTAGGTTTTCTTCCACCGCTTCCGGTTTGGCGTCAAACTGGATCAAGGCTACTCGGATTGTCTTCATCCTAATTTTCCAATATCAATCTGCGAGCATCCAAAAGAACCCGCAATCATTGACGTTGACAATTGTGACCTGATCCCATCTTTGTACCACTCGTTCCGATAGTCCCACAAGAGCAGGGACAATGGCCATCGATACCGGTCAGACCCGCGCCGAGAAGGCCCGGGAATGATTAGTCCAGCCAGGACGACATCTCCGCCCGCAGTTCGGGGATCCAGGCCCATCTGCTGGGCCTCCAGCGCGTTGTCGATGTGCCCGGTCGTTCGGGCCCCTATCAATACCGACGTGATATCCGGATTGGTCATGGCATAGGCCATGGCCAGCTTGACCATGGGGATGCCCAGCTCCTCGGACTTGGAGCGAAGCCGTTCAACAGCGCGGAAGTTCCGGTCGGAGAAGTAGATATTCGCGTTGAAGGGACTGATATCGAACCTTGTGCCCTCCGGTATCGTCCCTCTGTCCGGAGTGTACTTGCCGGTCAGGAATCCCGCTGCCAGCGGGCTGTACGCGGTGATACCGACCGCCTCCTTTAGGCAGAGCGGGAACAACTCCTCCTCGCCCTCCCTCCTTACCAGGCTGTAAGGCGGCTGGATTATCTCGAACCGCATGTATCCCCCGGCATCACTGACATCCAGCGCCTCGCGTAGTTGCTCAGCCGAGTAGTTGCTACACCCGATTACCTGTACGCGCCCAGCCTCCACCTCGGCCGTCATTGCGGCCATGGTCTCGTTGGCCTCGGCCTCCGGGTCATACTTGTGCAGCTTGAGGATGTCCACGCTGTCCAGCTGTAGTCGCTCCAGGCTACCCTTGAACGCCCTGGCGATATTTTCGGCGCTGTTCCCGGTGCTAACCTTGGTAGAGAGAGTGACCTCGTCTCGGCATCCTCGCGAGCGTATCCACCGGCCCAAGATGCGCTCCGATGCGCCGTCTTCGCCGTACATTTCAGCGGTATCGATGAACGTGATTCCCTTCTCCAACGCGTAGTCCATCACGCGGAGGGAGGTCTCCTCGTCGATCTCCCTACCGAACGTGCCCGCTCCCATTCCGATAGGTGCAACCGTGTAACCGGACCAATCCAGAGCTCGCTGTTCCATGGCACTTCCTCCTTACCGCGCCGCTCGTAGCGCCGACTCGAATGTCCTGTCCCCAATCTTCGTACCACCCGATCTGTTAGTACCTTGAGGGTGTGTCATGACCACCGCTACAGGGTGTTCCGAAAGGAAATCCTTTTGGAGAAGAGAACGGGCGGACTCGGCCGCTAATACGGGCTACCTGTCTTGCTAGCAGCCCGAGCCACGGTGTCACTTTCCACATCTGGCCCATCGGAAAATCGGTATTCGGACGTGGATACGGAAGAGGGATGGACTCCGCACCGCCCAAATTATCAACAGGTTTTAAAAACAGAGCTATGTCACCACTCAGCCGGCGCCGGACAGAAGACGCTGGCGGATACCGGGTTCGGTAGCCAGGTCGATGGCCGTCCAGGCAAGAGCGATTGCCCCGTCGATAACAGCCTTGTCCGCCGCCGGTGTGGCGCACTGTGCGGTAAACTCCGGCTGGTGGTTGACCGCCGGCAAGGAGTCGATGCCGATCATAGGGTGTATCGACGGCAGCGCGAGCGAGACGTTGCCCATGTCGGTCGATGCGGCCACCTGCTGCGTGGGCCCTAGTTCGGGAAATGTTCGACCCAAGGCTTCGCTATTTCGCCTGTAGATGTCCGCCATCTCCAGGTCGTGATGCATCTCCGCGTAGGGCTTGGTTCCACCAACGATTTCCATCGTGCTCCCCGTTGCCCACGCCCCTGCCTCGAAGCACCTGTGTACCCTGGGCCGCAGCTCCTCCAATTCGCTGAGAGTCTGCCCGCGCACGGTATACTTGGCGCTGGTATGGGCCGGTATGATATTGGGAGCATCTCCACCCTTGGTCACGATCCCATGGATCCTCTGGGTGGGAAGGATGTGCTGGCGCAGCAACCCAATGCTGGTCTGAGCGATGGTCAGGGCGTCGGCGGCGTTGATACCTCGCTCCGGGAACGCCGAGGCGTGGGCTTCCTTCCCCGTGTAACGCACCTCGAACATGGATGCAGCGATCATCCCGGAAGTTAGCACGTCGAAGGGCGCCGGGTGCACCATCATCGCGGCGTGCATCGTTTGAAAGGCGCCCCGCTCCAGCATAAGGATCTTACCTCCGGAATCCCCTGGCTCCTCGGCTGGAGTGCCGATCACACTTACAGTTAGGCCCACATCGTCTGCGACCGAGGCGGCAGCCATAGCTGCTCCCACAGCTATGGCTGCGATGATGTTGTGGCCGCAAGCGTGGCCTATGCTAGGAAGAGCGTCGTACTCGGCACAGATGCCCAGGTGCAGGGGGCCGCTGCCTGTCCGAGCGATGAAGGCTGTAGGGATGTCGCACGCCCCGGCCTCTACGCTGAATCCGCCATCGGTCAGAATCTCAGCGAGCCATGCGGATGCCTGCACCTCCTCGTATCCCAACTCGGGGTTGGCGTGAATCCTGTGGCTGAGCTCGATCAGGGAGTCTCGCATAGCTTCGATCTGCCGTCGAGCAGTTTCTTTAGCCTCCATGAATGCCTCCTGTCACAGATGTGTAAGGTCTTAAGGTCCCATTATCGCTGACGTCCTACCGTAGGCTACCGAGGCCTCACGATGATAGAGATCCCATATCCAGGGGATACTCACCGTATCTCTGACAGGTCTCTACCATAACCCTGTAGTTCTCTGGCTTCACGCTGGAGTGCAGGCTGTTGGAGGACATCATGATATAGCCACCACCAGGCCCGGCTTTGCGAATGGCCTCCTTCACCTCTTTCACCACCTCCTCAACCGGTGCCTCGCTTAAGGTATAACCGCAGTTGATGTTGCCAGCGAGACAGAGCCGATCCCCGTACTTCTGCTTCACCTCTCCGATGTCCATACTGGCGTCGGGCTGGATGGGGTTGATGGCGTCTATGCCCGACTCAGCTATCATGTCCATTATGGCCCACAGGTTACCGTCGGAATGCTTTATGGTGTAACCGCCGGCCTCGTGGCAGACGTCTATGCACCGCTTGAAGTAGGGTAGGACGAACTCCTTGAAGTAGATCGGAGACATGAAGGGGCCGTTGTTCCATGCCCAGTCACCCCCCATCACCACGCCGTCAGCCCCGGCCTCAATTGCACGACGGGCCAGCGTGCAATGGTGGTCGTTGACCATCTTCAGGATGCGATGGGCAAGCTGGGGGTCTTCGATGAGATCCACCAGGAACTGGGAAAAGTTTCGCATGATGGCAGCTGACATGAAATCGGGGCGGACGAGGAAGGCGATGAACCTTTTCCCCTTGAATCGTTGGACTGCCTCTCTCAGTTGTTCCATTAGCGCGTCTATGTTGGGGTCGGGTGGTACGTAGCTGTCCAGGTCAGCCTCAGATTTGATGGGCCCTTCGATGGGGTGGTAGGACTCCGCCGTCCGTCCGAAGCGGACACCCCACTCATCTACGTAGAACGCTTCTGACCTATCGTAAGATTCCGTAAAAGATCCACCTTCCAAGCACACGGCATCCAGGTCCATCTCGTCCGCCAGTTGAAACAGGTCGGCTCCTGGGGACAATCCTTCGATGACTTTTGGATGTATGGACAACTCCATTATTGGGATCCGGTCAGGTTGCTTGCGCTGCAGCGTGGTAATAATCCTCTCGTAACCGTTCATTTTGTATTCCTCCGGTGATTCGATCCGGAACACCCCGTATCAAACTGCCTGGCCCCAAGCAAGGTCCCATTGACCTACCCTCGGCTGTTGTACCACCCGCTATGTTGGGCCTACAAAGGCATGGACCGCGCCGGTAACGATACCGGTCAGGCCCGAGCCGAGGAGGTCCGGGTAAGATTATCGCAGTCCCATTATCGCTGGTTGCCAACAACCAACTACTTGCTCCGGACGCCCATGGCTGCAGCTTGTGGGCACTTGTACTTTGCGAGACAGTGAAGACAGGCGATCCTGGGAAATACCACAAAGAACCTGAAGACAAGCAATCCAACTATGACCAGCCATATGGTTAGGAGTAGGAAGGAGAACATCAAGAACAGCGCTGGAATAATAGCGACGATTGGGAGGAATAGGGCTGCCATATACA
>CAZEDC010000047.1:0-11600 GCA_964510985.1 uncultured Dehalococcoidia bacterium | reverse complement strand
CCCCCTCTGCACTCCCCCGTGAGGTTTTGAGATAATTGCTTAAAATAACCCGAACGGCGGCCTCTGGGAACGGTTCCAGGCGCCTAATCGGCCGCGGTCAGCGCACGGGCACGCCGCCCCCTGACATACTTGAGCCCATATGCCGCCACCAGGCCCGCCGCCAGGGCCAGGTAGATGTAGGTGAAGATTAGCCGTTCGTCTTTACTCGTGAAGAACAGGTGGACGACGAAAAGTCCCAGTATCAGCGCACCGGCCCTCCAGCCTATCACCCTGGGTGCTACCAGGATGATAGCAAAGGCGGAGACGGCGGTGGTCAGCAGGAACTCGACCGACTGCCGGTCGTCCAGGGGGAAGCTGAGGGCTTCGCCCGCCGAGATGCTGAATATGACCACCATGCTGCCCACCAGCAGGGTTAGCTGGTTGACCTCGGCCGAGATCAGCGTGGTCAGGCCCGCCACCGGATTGGCCCGGAGGCTGAACAGGATCGCAATGATTATCTCCGGCGATTCGGAGGCCAGCGGGGCAATCCATTGAATCAGGATGAATTCATCTATACCCAGGTCCAGACCGGTCTCGATCAGCGAGTCCACGAAGGGTTCGGCGGCGGCCAAGATCACCGCCGCCGCATAGGCGAACATCGCGACCACCGTGACCCGTCGCCGGAGGGTCGGCAGTGAGCCGACGAGGAGTGACACCCCCATAAGCTCAGGTTCCTCAGCCTCCCTCGTGGAGGTCACCCACAGGTAAAAAAGGTACATCGTGATGAGCACGGCGGCCAGCACCAGGTGTACCTGTTCCATAAAGAATATCGACAGAGTCGCCAGCGTGGCGGCGACCAGCATGCCCAGCTCCAAGCCCATGGAACCCCGCAGGTCCAGCGTCCGACGGTGCTTGAACCAGAAGATGAGTATCACCAGGGACCAGCCCAGCCCGATGAGCAGCCGGTTGGAGCCGGTCACGTTGGCAGCCACTCGCTGCATCTCGTCCGTGACGTTTCCCAGAGCGGGGTTGTACGAGGCGCCGGCGTCCCATGCCAGGATGGCCTCGATGGCGTACTCGGGCAGTATCGCTATCAGGGCCAGCACCGCGATGGCGAAGGAGGCGGAGACGTCCACCTGGGCGGCCTCCGCCGCCCAGGAGATGATGAAGGCGCCACCCACGATCCCTATGCCGAAGATAACGGCGGCGGCGACGGGCTCCAGGTCCGCCCCCGAGAAGCGGAACACGAAGGCCGGGACCCCCGCCAGCCCGAAGGCCAGGAGCCACATCCAGACTCGTCTGTCTGCGACCTCAGCGGCCAAGGCCGTTCCTCCTCAGGACACATTCTTTCCCGCGCAGCGGCCTGTGCTATCCATTGACACGGCGTCCTATCCCAATAAAAAAGACCTGCCGTCGCAGGTCTCCGGTGAGATGCCGTTCAACACCAAGGCTTTACAGGGAGACTTTCAGAATACGGTAACGTATCTCTCCTCTGGGCGTTACCACATCGACTTCCTGCCCTACGGATCGCCTGATGATCGCCTTACCCAGAGGAGATACGTCGGAGATCTTTCCGTCCAGGGGGTTGGCCTCGGAGGGGCTCACAACCGTGTAGCTCGTTTCGCGCCCGCTTTTCAGGTCTTTGACCGCGACCCTCATTCCCAGCTTGACCATCTTGGACGTCTTGTTGCCCGTGGGGTCGATGACAACCGCGGATATGAGTGTGCTCTCGATACTCCGAATCCGGGACTCGGTGTGGCCCAATTCCTCGCGAGCCGCCTCCAGTGGGACGTTTTCACGGACATCCTTGTCCGCGGCTGCCTTTCGTATCTGCACAGCGAGGTGGCTTCGGGCCGCCTTCAGCTTTTCGAGATCGGCCACCAGCTTGGTATGGCCGTCCTGTGTAAGCTCGACGGTCTCCATTGTCCCCTGGCCGCCGCCCCGGCGGTTTTTGGACGTGGCCTTTCTGACCCTCACGTGCTGGACCATATTCTTGGGGATCATGCCCTCTTTTTTCGCATATGTCAGGAACCGGCGGACGACGTGGAGCCGGTCTGCCGCCTGGGGCGTTGCGCCGCTTCCCGCCACCTGGTCCACATATTCATCCAGCTCGGGGGGAGTCAATTCAGGGAGAATCCGGTCGGTGCCACACCAGTGCACGAACCTGAACAGTTCCTTTTGAACCTGGTCTCGGTTGCTGTCCGTAGCGAGGCTGCCAAGATATTGTCGCGCCGCTTCCAGGACCGTTACGGACACCGTTAACTTCAACCTTCACCTACTCCTGATCGACTTTTAAGTATCCATAGTAATCGGCCCCACCGAGTCGTGTCAACGGAAACCTAGCGGGGGCGTATTTATCCGTTAGGAATCACGGGAAGCAGGATGTGAGACGGGTACTTGCGGCTGTGGTGGACGGTCTGATTCGCCCTGCGCAGCTCGGCGTCCATGCCGAAGGTGTTGCCGGTGTTGGGGTTGCGGTCAAAACGGGGGAAATTCGAAGAGGAGATCTCCACCCGAATGCTGTGCCCTCTCTGGAACACGTTGCCCGTTACCATCAGGTCGATCTCGTACTCGTAGACCCTGTTGGCCTCCAGCAGCGTCGGGTCGGATAGGCTTTCCCGGAACCGCGCACGTATGATTCCATCGCAGAGGTTCATGGCATAGCCGGTCGGGGAGACGTCCACCAGCTTGCCCGTCCAGTCGGTATCCCTGCCGTCGGTGGCGGCGTAGAGCACGACCTTGATCGGACCCGTAACCTCCAGGTCTTCCTCCATCGGCTCGCTGGTATAGCAAAGCACGTCGGTGCGCATCTCGACTCCGCGCTGGTCGTAAGGCCCCCACGGCACTATGTGCGGCGAGCAGCAGTTGTTTCCGCCGACGGTCTGTGCGGGGTAGTTGGGGTCGTAGACAAACCGGTCGGCGGGCTCGTCGCCGGGCTGCAGCGTCGATAGGTTGCCGTCGCCGATCAGTGTGTTGGCGCTGCCGCCGGAGTGAAGGTGCCACTTCTGCCATTCGGTCCGCGCCAGGGGCCACTCGTGCTCGTCTCGCCACTCGTTGGCGCCCATGATGAACAGCCTTAGCGGCGGCTCGTCAACGATACCGTTGTCGATGCCCTTGAGCCAGTAGTCGAACCAGCGCAACTCCAGGGCGTCCAGATCGATATGCGAGCCGGCGCCGAAATCGATATCGCCCGTATGAGACGATGCGCTCAAAGCGTGGGGCCAGGGGCCGAAGATGAGTTTGCTCTGCCTGGCCTCCGGCGTTCTGCCGTGCTCTCGGAAGGCGTTAAAAGCCCTGAACGTGTGCTGGGAGTATAGATCGTACCAGCCGCCCATGTTGAACGCCGGTACGGCGATCTCGCCCCACTTGTCCTCGACGTTGACCGCCGCCCAGTAGTCGTCGTATTTGGACCGGCGGACCCACTCCTTGTAGAACTGGACGCTACGTCCGGCCCGTTCGTCTGCCTCGATGAGTGGCAGAGCCCGGTAGGCCTCGGTCCAGTTGTGGTACTCGATGTTTTGCAGCGTGCGGGCGCCGTGGCGCATGGCCCACAGCAGGATCACGTTTAGCTGCATCGCCCCACCGGGGTAGGCCAGTGACGTGAAGAAGTCGCAACCCATGACCCGGGGCGCGATACAGGTCAGGAACTCGCTCCGGTAAGGCGCGCTGGTCCACTGTACCCAGCCCAGGTAGGAACTGCCGCCCATCCCGATCTTGCCGTTGCTCCACTCCTGGCCGCCGATCCACTGCTGGGTATCGTAGCCGTCGAGTCCGTCGTGAAAGAAGGGGTTGTTCTCGCCGTCGGAGTCCCACCGCCCCCGGGTGTCCTGGACAAGGGCGACGTATCCGTGGTTGGCCAGACGGCGCGCGTACTCGACGTTGACCGCCGTGTTGTTGTCGTAGGGGGTGCGGACCAGCACCGCCGGGAACTTCCCGTGGGCCCTGGGCAGGTAGACATCGGTGGAGAGTTCCACACCGTCTCGCGTATGCACCTTAGTGTCCAGGCGCAAATCCACGCTGTAGCTTTGCCGGGCCATTTCTCTACCTCCGGTGGTTATTGGCTGGGCCGCCTCGGCCACGGCGGGAACGTTATCGACGCGATCCCGCATTAACGTTCAGGCCATGCTTGCTTGCAAGTAACCCAGAGTGTAAACGCGGCCATCAGCCCTGTCAACGGCGTGCCCCGTACAGGTCGGACCTTCTTTGTCGGCAATCCGGCTTGACACCCCCCGGTGGCGCGGGTATCCTGCCCCCACTGTCGGGACCGGTCTTCCTCAGGGGCCTCGCCGGGAGTCCAGACAACTCCAGCCATCGAAGTGATGGCACCGAAGAGGTACACGAAACATGAACACGTTGGTGTTGGGAGGTTCCATCTTCATCGGCCTGCACCTGGTGCGGCTGCTCCACGGACAGGGCCACCAGGTCACGGTGTTGAACCGTGGCCAGTCCGGGCCCGGGCTGCCCGACGGTGTGGCCCGACTCACAGCGGACCGGACCGATCCCGCGCAGGTAAAAGCGGCTTTGAGCGGTGCGCCATACGATGTGGTTTTTGACATCTCCGGATACACCCCGGCCAGCGTGGAGCCGGTGCTCGAGTCCCTGAACGGCAAAGTGGGGCAGTTCATCTTCTGCAGCACCACAGCGGTGTACGCGCCCGCACACTTGAGGCCGGTAGACGAGGGATTTCCCCTAGACCGGAGGCCGGAGGCAACCCAGTACGCCAGGGACAAGATCGTGGCCGAGGACATGCTCCTGGAGGCCTTCGACCGGAGAGGGTTCCCGATCACCATACTCAGGCCTCCTTATGTGTACGGGCCGGACAACAAGCTCAAGCAGCGGGAGTTCAGCTACTTCACGCGCCTGACACGACGCCGTACCCTGATCGTGCCCGGCGAGGGCCATACGTTGTTCCATCCGGTCCACGTTGACGACCTGGCCGAGGCCTTCGCCGCCGTTCCCGGGCGTAGCCACGCCATCGGGCAGACCTATACCGTCTGCGGCCCCGAGGCCATAACGATCAATGGTTACATCGAGACCATCGGGGAGATCATGGGTGTCGAGCCCGAGGTGGTCCACGCGGGCGCTGAGGAGTTCAACGCGCTGCCCGCCAAGCTGGGCCTGTCCGACGACCAGGCCCTGTTCCCCTACGAGTGGGTCGAGAGCGGGGTCTTCAGCACCGAGAAGGCGCGGCGGGACCTGGAGTGGACACACCGGTACGGTATCCGCGACGGCCTGGCCATGACCTACGAGTGGTGGTTGGAGCAGGGCCTGGACCGGGAGGAGTGGGACTTCTCTCACGAGGACCGTGCCCTCGATGCTCTCAGGGCAGGGTAGGGGCTGAACTCGACTGGATTTGGATCCGGACCGGCTCTGTTCACATGTCTAGCACTGACAGGTTTTTACCCGACTAGCCGCCATCGAAAGGTATTCGGGGGGCATCCCCAGACCCCTTCTGAGCACCCCCGTTTCCGGGGAAGCAAACAGGGCCAACCGGACCCCAGCGTTGTTCGGCAGTAACCTGTGGAGTTGGAAGGAGAGCTTGATGACCGACGAAAGCCCGGTGGGGAAAATCCAGACGGTCACGGGGCCAATCAACCCCGGTGACCTGGGCGTTACCATGACCCATGAGCATGTGTTATCGGCCTTCAGGATGTTGGTCCCTCCCGGTCCCGAGGCCAGCGTCAGGGACTTCTACTATCGGCCCGTCGCTTCCGACACCGTGGGCCTCCTGCGGCATTACGCCGACGTGATGGTAAGCGCAGACGACTTTGAATTGACCGACGTATCGACCGCCATTGACGAGGTGGGACTCTACAGGCAGTACGGTGGCGACAGCATAGTGGAGGTCACCGGCATCGGGATCGGCCGCGATCCTGTGGGCCTGGCCCGCATCTCCAGGGCCACGGGTGTCAAGATTGTCATGGGCGGGTCCTTCTACGTGCCCGTCTCCCATCCCCCCGACATGGACGAGCTGAGCGAGGACGACCTGGTGGAGCGTATCGTCCGCGACGTCACCGAAGGAGTGGGCGGCACGAGGATCAAGTCGGGAGTGATCGGCGAGGTGGGCTGCTGGTATCCCCTGACCGACAACGGGCTCAAGGTCCTTCGGGCGTCGGGCAGGGCGCAGCGGTTGACCGGAGCGCCCATAACGATCCATCCAGGGCGAAACGTCAAGGCGCCCCTGGAGGTCCTGGACATCCTTCTCGGCGTGGGTGCGGACCCGGCCCACATCATCATGGGCCACCTGGAGCGGACCTTCACCGAGCAAGGCGAGTTCGCACAGGTTGGGGACAGCGGCTGCTACCTGGAGTGGGACCTCACCGGCGAGGAAAGGTCGTTCTACGACGGGAACCCCAAGTTCGACATGCCCAGCGACTCCACGCGCATCGACCAGATCGCCGGACTTGTCGCCGACGGCTACGGGGACCAGATAGTCATCGCCCAGGACATCGCCTACAAGCATCGACTGGTGAAGAACGGGGGCCATGGGTATGGCTATATCCTGGCGCACATCGTGCCCCGGATGAGACGGAGGGGCATGGCCGAAGAGGCCATCCAGAAAATCCTGGTGGACAATCCCGCCCGGGCGCTGACCTTCACCGAACCGCAGCGCTGACGCGCGCCCCACGACAGGGTCGTAAGGAGGCCTGTATGACCACCAAAAGTCGGATGGGTCAGATTCAGACGGTCACGGGCCTGATCGGTCCCAAAGACCTTGGGGTAACCCTCACTCACGACCATCTGCTGAAGGACAGTACCCCGCTGGTCGCTCCCGGCCCCGAGGCCAGCATAAGGGACTTCTACCATCACCCCGTGTCCGAGGACACCGTGGGTCTCCTGAGGCATTACGCCGATGTGATGGTCAACGCCGATGATTTCCTGTTGAGCGATGTTGCCAACGCCATCGATGAGGTGCTGCTGTACAAGCAGTACGGTGGCGACAGCATAGTGGATGTCACCAGCATCGGCCTGGGACGGGACCCCGTGGGCCTGGCCCGAATATCTAGGGCCACGGGAGTAACCGTTGTCATGGGCGGGTCCTTCTACGTGCCGGTCGCTCACCCCGCCGACATGGACAAACGGAGCGAGGACGACCTGGTGGAGCGTATTGTCCGGGACGTCACCGAAGGAGTGGACGGCACCGGGATCAAGTCGGGCGTGATAGGCGAGGTGGGCTGCTGGTATCCCCTAACCGACAACGGACTCAAGGTCTTGCGGGCCTCGGGCCGTGCCCAGCGGCTGACCGGAGCGCCCCTTACCATCCACCCAGGGCGCAACGTCAAGGCCCCATTGGAGATCCTGGATATTCTCGGGCAGGTGGGAGCGGACCTGAGCCACACCATCATGGGGCACCTCGAGCGCACATTCACAGAACACAGCGAGTTCGCACAGGTGGCCGAGAGTGGTTGCTACCTGGAGTGGGACCTCACCGGCGAAGAGCGGTCATTCTACGACGGTAACCCCAAGTTCGACATGCCAGGCGACGCCACGCGTATCGACCAGATAGCCAACCTGATCGCCGACGGCTACGACGACAGGCTCTTGATCTCCCACGACATCGCCTACAAGCATCGACTGGTGAAGAACGGGGGCCATGGGTATGGCTATATCCTGGCGCACATCGTGCCCCGGATGAGACGGAGGGGCATGGCCGAAGAGGCCATCCAGAAAATCCTGGTGGACAATCCCGCCAGGGCGCTGACCTTCACCGAGCCGAAGGGCTAATAGGTCGGGTGGGTGATGGATACTCTGCGGGACTGATACCGATTGGCGGGACGAGCCCCGGTGGTACTGTTTCAGGAGTTCGTGTAACAAATCGTTGAAGCCAGGCAAGGCTTCCCGCTCATCCTGAGCAACGTCGAAGGACATGAGCGGGGCTTCCTCCTCCGCTCGTATGGTTCGACGGGCTCACCACGAGCGGAGCAACGTAAGGCCCTTTTTCGCAACCAGGTACTAGAAGTCCAGGGTCACGCCGGCGCCATTGCGCACCGTGATGCTCTTGATCTGTTCCAGGTAGCCCTGGCCCCACACGATGACCTCGATTACACCATCGGGGACCCCCTGCAGGGAATAGGTGCCGTCGCGGTCCGATACGGTCCAGGAGACATCGGAATCACCTACGGTGGTCGACCCGAAGACGAAGGCGCGCACGTCCATGCCCGGTATAGGCAGGCCGGTGTCGCCGTCGATAACCACACCGGATATGGTGGCACCGCGCTTCAAGTCAAAGTCTACGTTTGTGACATGGTTCGACCCGGAAATCCTGACCGGGTCGGCGCCTCTTCCACGTAGCCGGTCGTCGTAGTGTTCGAGCACGTATCCCCGGTCCTGTGCGTATACCCAGACCTGGTAGCTGCCGGGCGCCAGGCCTTTCAGGTTAAAAACGCCCTCGACGTTGGTCTGGTTGTCCACGTGCGCTCCGCCTTCGAACATGTCCGCGCTGACCTCGACACCGGAGACGGGAAAGCCGCTGTCCTCGTCATAGACCGTGCCCGAAATAGTGCCGCCGACGACCAGGTTGAAGTCGATGTCCCTCACCTCTTCCCTCTCCCCGACGGTGACAAGGTCCGGCTGTTCCCAGCGCTGCCTGCCGCTGTAGTGCTGCTCAATATACCCCAGATGCCCGGCACTGGCCCAGACCTGGTAAGTCCCGGGGGCGAGACCCAAGAGGGAGAATCTTCCCTCGTTATCGGTGACAGTTTCAAAATAGGCTCCGCCTTCCCAATAATCTGAACTTATACTGACATCTGATACAGGGAGGCCGGTCTCGGCGTCCCTGACTATGCCCGATATGGATCCGCCCTGGCTGAGGCCAAAGTCGATGTCCCTGACCTCCTCTCGCCCGGTTATGAATATCAGGTCGGCATCGTCCCACCGCGTCCTGCCTTCGTAAAACTGCTCTACATAGCCCCGTTCGTAAGCATTGGCCCAGACCCGGTACCTGCCCGGGGGTAGGGCGGTCAGCGAGTATCTACCCTGAGAATCGGTCCAGGTCTCTGTGTATGCGCCGCCCTCGTCGATGTCCGCCTGGACGTTGACGTCCGGGACCGGAAGACCGGTCTCGTTGTCCAGCACCCTGCCGGAGATGGTGGCACCGGTCTCCAGCCAGATGTCGATGTCGGTGACGTCCTGAGCCTCACCGACGTGTACCATTTCGGTGTCTTCCCAGGTCTGACCGTCAGGGTAGAACGTATACAGGTAGCCCTGATCGGACGCACCGGCCGCGATTCGGTAGCTATCGGGACCCAGGCCGCTGAGGGTGTACCGGCCCTAGAAGTCGGTCTGAGCGTTGGTCGCAAACTCACCGTCGTCGAACTCGGCGTGCACGTCAACGCCGAAAATGGGCAGGCCGGTGTCCGCGTCTCTGACAGTGCCGGAGATGGTCCCACCGGTGTCCAGGTAGAAATCGATGCCCGTTACGTTATCCCTCTCGTTAACGAAGACCAGGTCGGCGTCGTTCCGGCGGAGCCTGCCGTCGTGGTACTCCCAGGCGTACCCCTGGTCCGGTGCGCCAGCTCCTATAACATATCCTCCGGGACTATTGCCTCTGATTATGTACCTGCCCTGGGAGTCGGTGCGGGTATCGGCGTAGCTTCCCCCATATGGGAAGTCAACGTTGACGTCGGCTTTGGGGATGGGTAAGCCGGTATCGGCATCGAACACGGTGCCAGAAATAGTCGCTCCAAGGGGGAGGACAAAGTCGATTCCCGTGAGATCGTCCCGCTCACCAACGGAGACCGGGTCTCCCTGCTCCCATCGCTGCTTGCCTTCGTAGCCCTGTGCCATGTAGCCCTTGTCCCGCGCGTCGGTCCAGATGCGATACGTTCCGGGGGACAGACCCGCCAGTGTATACCTGCCGCTAGAGTCGGTCTGTGCATCGGTGTAGGCGCCGCCATCGTCGGTGTCCGCCGCGACGTTGACGTCCGGGATGGGACGGCCAGTGTCGGCGTCCGTCACGGTGCCAGAAATGGTGGAGCCGCGGACCATACCCGCGCCGTTCGGCACGGGCGTCGCCGTAGGCTGAGGACGGGCGACGGGCACCGGTGTCGCCCCGATCATAGGCATCCTCATGCTCAACGTCGCCTCAACCAGCGCTGGAGCGTACCATTCCGGGAAGCATCGCTGGACCGCCCTGACTTCGTCCTGGCCCGGGCCGCGCATACCCAGCGCCATCTCGGTGACTCGGTCGCCGCCCAGCTCGTCCACAACGCACTGGACCTCCTGGGAGGTTGGAGAGCCCAGGTATGCTTCCAGCAACTCTCTGGCGAAACCTCCGGTGGGCAGGCCCTCCGGGTAGCAGAACATGATCTGAGCCAGCTCATCCTGTGCAGGCTGGCGGACTCCCGACGCGAACTCCCGGAGGGTCTCTTCGCCCAGGGTGTTGACCAGGCATTGGGTCTCATTCTGCGAAAGGCCGAGGCCTTCCAGTTGACCCCCGACGAACTGGCCTTCATCTCCTCCTGGGAGTGTCACCTGTATGTCGTCGTACCAGACCTCCACAGTGCCGTCGTCGGCGCCGTGGGTATGGACGTTGGCAGACCCTCTGGGCGGGACCAGATCATCCGGCAGGTCGAAATCGGCGATCTCATTCCCGTCCAAGTAGATCGCGAGGAACGATCCGCTCGGCTTGATCTCGATCTCGTGCCACTCTCCAATGGAGTAGGGCGCCTGAATGTCTTCGACTAAGACTTCCTGTTCGCCCTCCATCAATACGAGGGTAAATCCCTCACCGGGGTTTCCGTCCAGGAACATGGTACGGTCACCGAACTGCCGCCATTTAGCGGCCGGCGCGCCGTTTTCCGTGCGCACGTTGAACCTGAATTTCAGCGAGTAGTCTTCCCAGTTCGGGTCTCCAAAGTCCGAGGAGATATTCTGGCCGGGCTCGGCAATGTGGCGCAGGAAGCAGTTGTCTGGCTCACAGCCGATATCGGCGCCCGGGACCATGTTGATTCCCTCGGGCGTACCACGCTCGAAGTCTTCCGCAAAGGCCAACATCTCCTGGCCGCCGCCGATGGGCCTCGGCTCTTCGGCCTGGCCCCCGCTAACGAGTTCAACGTGCAGGTCGTCGTACCAGACCTCAGCGGGATCGTCGGACTCACTGTGGGTGTGAACGTCGAACGAGCCGTTTCGTGGAATGGGTATGTTGAGGGCGAGTAGGTCGTACTCCGCGATGAGTTGGCCGTCCAGCAAGATGGCGAGATAGTCGCCTACCGCCCTGATCTCCAGCTCGTGCCAGTCCCCCACGGAGAACGGAGCCTCTATCTCATCGATGAAGACCTCTTGTTCATCTATCGCCGATACGATCGTGAACCCGAGAGGAGGGCTTCCGTGCAGCTTAACTTGATCGCCGCCCTCAGACTGCCGCCAGACGGCGGACTGTGTGGCATTGCCAGAGCGGACGTTGAATCTGAAACCGAAAATATAGTCTCCCCAGTTAGAGTCTCCAAAGCCTGTGTGGGTACCCTGGCCGGGTTGGACGATGTGGCGCAGAAAGCAGTTACCCTGGTCGCAGGCGATGTCGGCCCCGGGTCCGAGGCCGACGTCATAGGAACCCCCGCCCTCGAAGTTCTCCTCGAATACCAGTTCTTCCTGGCCTGCGCCCATGGGCTGGGATGCCGGGG
>CAZEDC010000046.1:0-9974 GCA_964510985.1 uncultured Dehalococcoidia bacterium | reverse complement strand
GGCAAGGTGCTGAAACTCTTTTCGACCATCCCTCTGAACCCTTTCCCTTCGGCAGGCTCTCCGAGGGCTCGGAGTCCTTCCGCGGAAGGACACCCAGCCCGCCCAGATTAAAGGTATCGGAGAGCCCGACCCGTCCATTGTAAGTACGTCGGACAGGGACAAGCCCTCGAACTCCCGGCTAATCCCGACTCGTCGGGACTGCACACCCCATTCTTCGGCAGTCGGCTAGTATTTGGGATGGGTTCTAGTTGCCGGGCAGGTCCATTTCGAAGAGTGCCTGTAACAGGTCTGACAGCAGGAAGACGATGATGCCGAAGATGACGATGGTGTTGTACCCCGAGACGGAGCGGAGGACCCGCTGCAATCCGGTGCGTGTCTGAGGCGCCCCCGCATTGGAGTTTGTGAGCCGGATAGGGCTTCTCCGGCTCCGGGCCAGAACGAACATCCAGATGGAGAGGGCGATCTTGACGGCCAGGGTGGCGACGTAGGGGACGCCGACGACGCCCGGCGTGAGCCTGTCGAAGCTCAGAATGACCCCGGTTGTCACCAGGACGAAGATGGAGGTGTCAACAAGGACCCTGAACTCGGTGGCAGCAGCTTCATTGACCGCTCCCTGGGCTTGTGGAGCCCTGCGCAAGGCCGGTCGCAGGACGAGGAGATAAAACAGACTGCCGCCCATCCAGGCGGCAGCCGATACCAGGTGCAGCCATCTGATTACAAGCAGGAAAACGTCGGCGGCGCTCATCTAGTGTTGGGGCGGACTCGACGGCCCAGCCTTGCCGGCGGTTTTATGCCAGGCCAGCAGGGCTTGTGAGTCGGCGTGGTGCTTCTCCCAGCTTTGTTGCGCCTGCTAGTCTAGCAGTTCCTGGACCAACTCTTCAATCTTGTCGGCGTCCAGTATCCCGCTCCATTTTCGGACCACCCTGTGTTCCCTGTCCAGGAAGACGGTGGTGGGAAATCCTGTGACCTTAAAATGTTTGATGACAATGTCACCGGTCTCATCGGCGCCCAGTGCGTAGGTCACGCCCACTTCGTCCACGAACTCCTGTCCCTCTTCGGCTGTGTCGAGACCCAGGAGCTGGACTCCGACGAACTCGACTCCGTCCGCCTTGTGCCGCTGGAACGCCGCCTCGAGGTCGGGCATCTCGGCGACGCATGGCGGGCAGGAAGGGAACCAGAAGTTGACGACGACCGGCTTGCCCTCCCATTGAGAGAGGCGGAAGCTTTCGTCCCGAGCGTGGTTCTCGTTTTCGAAAAGGACTAGCTCGAAGTCGGGTGCGGCGTCTTGCGCACGGGTGGCCGAGGCACCGCCACAGGCGGCGGCCAGAAAGACGATGAGTATGCCCAAGGCCATCACCATGGGGCCGTGTCGCAGACGGCGAAACCTCGGGGTTTTCCACATGCCTTGTGTAGGTAAGGCGCCCAATGTGGTCCTCCATCATTTTCGGTGGTCAAGAACCGGTCGATCACTATTTTGGATGCCGTGGGGAGGTCTTACGGTTCATCCGGGCCGGGCGCTTACCTGGCTTTGCCAACATCTTGGCACGACCGTTCCATTAACCGGGCGCCACCAGAATGCTTGGTCGTCCCGACTTGTCGGGACTCCTCGCAATGAAAATTCGAAGGCGCATTGTATTAAGGATGGGACGCTAGTCGGGGGCCTGTTCCCCCATCAATCGCTCGGCTTGGCGCCTCAGCAACTCGGCCCGGTCCTCCGAGATATCTCGGGTAGCCAGGTAGACATCCAGGGCTTCTCGCGGGTCCAGTCCCCGGGAGTAGCCCGGCCCCAGTCTGGTTCTGGGTCTGTCTAGCACCTCTTTGGATATGGAGGCCACGAAGTGGGCGTTTTCCAATGCGCCCCTGATCTCTCCGTCGCGGAGATGGCCCTCCAGTTCGGCGGGGACCTGGATTTGCAGCCTCACTATGGACCCATCGATGTAGTGCCTGGAAACCTCCTTCAGCACGGTGTCTGTGGTATCTGTGTCGTCGAGGCGGACCTTCACCGAGATGGTGAGGAACGCCCGCGCGTCGACCCTTTCGAAAGAGAAGGCCTGGAGCCTGGACCCTGCCGGCTGAGCGGGGTCCAGGTCAATGACGCAGAAACCCTTCTCGTCGCCCTCCTCGCCGAAGTCAATCCGCTCGAGGCTACCGCTATATACTACGTGTGGGTCGCGTCCGAGGATTTGGTGCTTGTGGATATGTCCCAGCGCGACGTAGTCGAACTGGGGCAGCGCGACGCTGCTTTTGGTGAGGACGGGGTCTCGGCCCAGCATCATCGACTGCTCGGAGCTGGTGGTGGCCCCACTTACGGTGAGGTGCCCGGCCAGCACGGCGGGCACGGCGGTGTCCAGGCTCGCGGCCTGGGTGCCGACGATGCGGGCCAGCCGTTCTTCCATGGCCTCGTTGACCTGGTCGGGCGTCAGGCCACGGGTCTCCTCCCTGGCCAGGAATGCGCCGCGGCGTATCCAAGGGACGGCCACGATCTGGAGGGGGCCGGCGGCGGTCCGGACCAGGTAGGTGCCGGGGCTGTCACCGACGTGGACGTTTGCCACGTCTAGGGTGGAGAAGATCTCCAGAGCGGTGGCGCGGCCGAAGACGTGGGGCATGTCGTGGTTGCCCACGACGATGAACACGGGGATGCCGGCCGTGGCGAGCCGGGCAACACGTTTAGCGAACTCGCGCTGATGTGTCTGGCTGGGGTCGCGGCTCTTGTAGGCGTCGCCGCAGCAGAGGACCAGGTCCGCGCCGTTTTCCAGGGCGTAGTCGACCACCTGGTCGAAGGCGGCCAGGAAGTCGGTGAGTCGCGAGGAGAGGCCGGTGGCGGGGTCAACCCTGCCGTAGTTCTCGATTCCTATGTGTATGTCGGCGGTGTGGATGATGCGCATGGGTAGGGTACCGATTGGTCATAGGGTCGTGGCGTCAGGTCCCCAGTTTCTCGCCAAGCTGGCGGGGGAGGTCGGGGATGGGGACGCGGACCTGAGTCATGGAGTCACGTTCCCGGATGGTGACTGCGTTGTCTTCCAGGGAGTCGAAGTCGACTGTGACGCAGAGCGGCGTGCCGATCTCGTCCTGCCGGCGGTACCGGCGGCCGATGCTCTGGGCGTCGTCGTACTGGACCACGCCGGTGACGACGCCGGAGCGACGTACGGTGTCGTAGACCTCCCGGGCCAGCGGCACCAGGGTCTCGTTGCGGCTCAGGGGCAGTATCGCGACCTTGACCGGCGCCAGGGCCGGGTGGAGCTTTAGCAGCACACGCCGTTCGATTTTCCCGGACGCGGAGGGCGCCTCCTCCTCCGTGTAGGCGTCCACCAGGAAGGTCATGACCGCCCGGTCAACGCCTGCCGAGGGCTCGACGACGAAGGGCACGATGTGCTGCTGGGTCTCGTCGTCGAAGTATGTCAGCGACTCGCCGCTGGCGGCCGAGTGGGCCTTGAGGTCGAAGTCGGTCCGGTTGGCTACTCCCACTATCTCTCCCCACCCCCAGGGGAACTCGTATTCGATGTCGCTGGTGGCCTTGGAGTAGTGGGAGAGTTCCTTCGGGTCGTGGGCCCGGACCCGGAGTTTCTCTCCGCTTACGCCCAGGTCGGTGTACCATCGAAGGCTCTCTTCCACCCACCTCTGGAACCACCCCTCGTCGTCGCCGGGCTTCACGAAGTATTCGATCTCCATCATCTCGAACTCGCGGGTGCGGAAGATGAAGCCGCCGGTCGTAATCTCGTTGCGGAAGGCCTTGCCGATCTGGGCGACCCCGAAGGGCAGTTTTTTTCTGGTGGTGGTCAGGACGTTGTTTAAGTTCACAAAAATACCCTGGGCGGTCTCGGGCCGGAGGTAGACGACGTCGGCCTCGTCTTCCAACGGTCCCATGAAGGTCTTGAACATGAGGTTGAATTTTTTGGGTGTGGTGAGCTCGCCGGCGCAGTTCGGGCAGGTCTCCCCGGCCAACTGGTCGGCGCGGAAGCGCTGGTGGCAGGCCTTGCACTCGACCAGCGGGTCGGTGAAGCTTTCTATGTGACCGCTGGCCCGCCAGGCGTCGGGGTGCATGAGGATGGCGGCGTCGAGGCCCACCATGTCGTCGCGGTCCCAGACCATGGCCCTCCACCAGGCGTCCTTGACGTTGCGCTTAAGCTCGACGCCCATGGGGCCGTAGTCCCAGGTGCTGGCGAGGCCGCCGTAGATCTCGCTGCTCTGAAAAATAAAACCCCGGCGCTTGCAAAGGGAGACAATCTTATCCAGGTCTAAGGGGGTGGGGTTCTCAGGCACAGCTACCTCGATGCGCGTTGTTTAGGGTTTGGGTCACCGAGCCACAATTATAGCAGAGGGTTGGCCGAGAAACTCTCGTAGATGAGAGTTCTTCTTGGAGGCAACTGTCGTTCCCCAGCACGGCGAGAACCCCTCCCCGTTGTAATTTCCCACCTGGCCCTCCCCGCGCCTCGCGCGGGATAATGTTAGCCCCACCCCAATTCGGGACTGGTACCTCGGCAACTTGGAGGTTATGGAGGACAGTACCTTGGACCAGACACGGTCCGGGGGATCGAAACCCCACTCCTGGTTCGTACCCACCTGATCCGCCCCGGACTTCGCGCGGTCAAGTGTTGGCCCTGCCCCAGGGATCATTCTGGGCAGGTTTGAAACCTGCCCCTACAGTCGAATCATAGAGAGGCATCGTCCCTCCAAAGAATCATCCCTAAAAACCCAAGGACTATCCCAAAAAGCAAGGTGACTTCTTCCCGCCCGTCCACCCGCAAGGGTTTGTATTTCTGGGGGGTTCCCCCAGACCTCCGCCAGACGGGGAAATCTCCTCTGGACTCCCCCGTTTCCAAGGAAATCAACATGGATCGATGAGGCGGGCGGTCCTATTCTCCAACCACGCCCTTAGTGCCGGTAAATGAGAGTCCCGCCCCAGATTCTTCGCGGAGTCTATCCTGAGCGAAGCCGAAGGGCTCAGCATGACACGGCGTCGATGTCCGGTAGGAGAGAGCCCCACCCCAGTTTATTTGCCCACCCGGCCCTCCCCGCGCTTCGCGCGGGATATTGTTACCACCCCCAGGAGTAGTGGCAGGTTTGAAACCTGCACCTACAGCACCATTGGTTCTCGCGCAGGTCTTACGGCGCGATGGGAGGTATGTCCAGGCGGCGGATGAGGTCAAGGAAGTCGGAGAGGTCGGTATCGATCACGTCCTGGAGACGCTGTAATCGACTCTCGACGCGGGCCGAGAGGTCGTCGAAAACGTCATATGACCCGCGTGTCGGCCGGGCGTCGGTGCTGGATACAACGGCGGGCAGGGCCATCAGCTTGTCGCTCAAGCGGACGGGAGGATTGCCGGGGGTGTCCCTGGCCGGGATTACCTGGATAAGCTCGTCCTCAATGGCCGATAGTCTTTCATGTAGTTTCTCGGCCGCCTCGGAGACAGCGCCAAATTCGGGGTGTCCGCCGGCCCTGCTCTCCCATTGCTCAATCTGCTGACGGAGGCCCCTGATCTTGCCGACGGCCTCGTGGGTCTCGGACAGCCTGTCCCGGATCTTGAGCAGGAGGGTGAACTGCTCGTCGAGGTCCTCTTGAGTCGCGGAGCTGCGGGGGTCTTTACGCGTCTCGAAGGACTGGGCGTAGGTCTGACCGCCGACTGACAGCTCGACGCGATATGTCCCCGGAGGTGCTAAGGGAGCCGCCGAAGGGCTGCCGGTCTTTTTTTTCGCGGTGCCGTCACCGGGAATCCTTTCGGGGCCGGGGTATCTCATGTTCCAGACGAACCGGTTCATACCGGCCTGGGCCGGGGCCTTGGGCTCCCAGAATTTTTCCTGTTCCTCCTCATCGTCGTCCTTCTTGCTGGAGAATTTTTTGATTAGCTGGCCCTGAGAGTCCAGGAAGGTGAGTGTTACCTCGTCTTCGGGTTTCTGGGCCAGATGGTAGGCCACGATGACCCCGCCGGGCGGATTCTGGCCGGCGTCGAGGAAGAATCTTTTACGCCTGCCCTGGGGCGTCTTCTTCAAGACGGAGGTCCCGGGGACTCCCAGCAGACTGACGGCGTAGCTCTTGCCAGGGCCGCCGCCCGGGATAGCGCCGACCTGGGGCAGCATCCGGTAGGTGGGCCGGGGCGCGAACAGGTGGGCGGCGGCCTGCTTGATCTCGTCGGTGAACTGGTGCAGCGGAGTCAGATCGTCGAGGATCCAGAAGGCGCGTCCGTGGCTGGCCGCCACCAGGTCGTTGTCCTTGATCTTCAGGTCGTAGATGGGCACGGCGGGAAGGTTGCCCTGGAGCCGCCGCCAGGAAGCTCCGTCGTCCAGGGAGACGTAGGCCCCGGACTCGGTGCCGGCGTACAGCAATCCCTGCCTGGCAGGGTCCTCTCGGACCACGCGGGTGAAGTCGTGGTCTGGAATGCCCTTTGTAATGCGTCGCCAGCTTTTGCCGTAGTCGGCGGTCTTGAACAGGTAGGGCCTGTTGTCGTCGAACTTATAGCGGGTAGCGGCCACGTAGGCGGTGGCCGGGTCGTGGGGCGAGACCTCGATGGTGGAGACCTGGGCCCACTCGGGCAGGTCTCGGGGCGTTACGTCGTCCCAGCTCTGACCGCCGTTGCGGGAGATGTGGACCAGGCCGTCGTCGGTACCGGCCCAGAGGACGCCCGGCTCGTGAGGTGACTCGACGAAGGCGTAGATGGTGCAGTGGACTTCGGCGGCGCCGCCGTCCTTGGTTATGGGGCCTCCGGAGATTTTCTGTTTCTCCGGATCGTTGCGGGACAGGTCGGGGCTGATAGCCTCCCAGCTATGGCCCTCGTCGGTGGATCGGAAGGCGACGTTTCCCGCTACATACAGGGTGTTGGTGTCGTGGGGCGAGAAGGCGATGGGGTAGGTCCAGGAAAAACGGTACTTCATGTCACTGGGGTCGGAGCCACGGTAGTCCTCGGGCCACACGGTGACCATTCGTACCTGGCCGGTGCGATGGTCGTAACGAAGGAGTATCCCGCCGCCGCCGGGGGCGCTTCCGATAGCTCCGGAGTAGACGATGTCGGGGTCGTCGGGCTTGACGGCTATGTGGCCGCTCTCTGAGCTGCCGACGGTATAGCAGTCCTCCCAGAGGATGGCGCCTTTGAAAGACCTGCTGGGCACGCTGACGGCGCTGTTGTCCTGCTGGGTGGCGTAGACCCGATATGGGACCTGGTTGTCGACGGCCAACCGGTAGAACTGGGAAGTGGGCTGGTTGAAGATGGTGGACCATGTCGCACCGCCGTTATAGGAGACGCAGGCCCCTCCGTCGTTGCCCTCTACCATGCGCTGGGTGTTGCGTGGGTCGATCCAGAGGTCGTGGTTGTCCCCGTGAGGCGTGGTTACCTGGGTGAATGTGCGACCACCGTCGGTGGACTTCCAGGCCTGGAAGGACAGTGACCAGACGGTCTCGGCGTCCTGCGGGTCGGCGAAGATGTGGGAGTAGTACCAGGGGCGGCCCCGGATGTCCGCGCTGTCCGAAAGTCGCTCCCAGGTGGAGCCTCCGTCGTCGGATAGGAACAGGCCCCCCTCTTCGGCCTCGATGAGCGCCCAGACGCGGCCCGGTTTGGCCGGTGAGGCGGTCACGCCGATGCGGCCCATCAGGCCCGGAGGCATTCCCTGGTTGTCGTGGAGTGCGGTCCAGGTGTCGCCGCCGTCGGTGGACTTGTATATGCCGCTATCGGGCCCGCCGCTGGACATGTCCCAGAATGTGCGGCGTGTCTCCCACATGGATGCGTAGAGGACGCGCGGGTTAGTGGCGTCGAGGGACAGGTCGATGGCGCCGGCCTTGTCGCCGACGTAGAGCACTTTCTCCCAGCTCTCGCCGCCGTCTCGGGAGCGGAAGACGCCCCTCTCCTCGTTGGGCCCGAAGGCGTGGCCCAGCGCGGCGACGTAGACGAGGTCGGGGTCCCGGGGATGGACCCGGATGCGGGCGATGTGCCTGGTGTCGTCCAGTCCCAGGTGCTTCCAGGTATCTCCCGCGTCGGTGGAGCGGTAGACACCGTCCCCATGTGAGACGTCGATACGGATGCAGGACTCGCCGGTCCCTGCGTAGATCACGTTGGGGTCGGAATCGGCTACGGCAATGGCTCCCACAGCGGCGGTATTGAAGAAGCCGTCGGAGACGTTCTGCCAGTAGGTGCCTCCGTCGGTGGTCTTCCATAGCCCACCGGCACAGGCACCGAAGTAAAAAACGTTGGAGTCCGCGGGATCACCGGCGACGGCGACGACGCGCCCGCCCCGGTGAGGGCCAATGCAACGCCACCTGAGGACGTTGTCGACCAGGCTGTCGAGTGCATCGGGCTCTCCGGCGGGGTTAGATTGTGTCGCTCTTACCATCCTGACACCTCATTTGTTTCAGTCTCTGGTGAGGGCGTAATAGGGTGGCGATGGCACCGTTGATACGCCCAATAAAAGCTTTTCCCCCACCCCAGACCCTTCGCTACGCTCAGGGTGACAGGGGTAAAACGCTCAGGGTGACACGTTAATTCTCTCCGCGCACCGACCTAGAGCTGTATTGGCGACCGGTGTTAGTCGAACCTGCTCAGGCGATAGTGCTCCAGCATCTCCACGCAGGCCCCGTCGACGATCTCCAGGGTGGCCAGCTCTCCCACGATGGGAGCGAGGGTCACGCCGCTGTGCATCAGGGCTACGTAGAGGTTGGGGACCGGTCCGGTGAAACCGATTATCGGCAGGCCGTCGGACGGCATGGGCCGGTAGCCGATGGGCATCGGGATGGCCCTGGCGCCGCCGAGGGCCGGCAGAATTTTTCTGGCACGGGACAGCAGGCGTTCGACGTTCTCTTGCGAGTTGTCTTTGCTCAGACTTTCCTGTGTGCCGATACCGATCATGACGGAACCGTCGGCCCGCTGGCGCAGATGGACCTCGCCGCTTTCCTCATCGAGCGGTGGCGCGTAGACGACGGAAACGGTCTGGAGGAGCGGTGGTCGTGGGTCAGTGTGTATCAGGACGCCGGGGCTCTCTGGCTGCGGGATGTCCAGCCCGGCCATGGCGGCGAGAGAGGTGGTCCCCACTCCGGCCGCCAGCACCAGCGCGTCGCACTCTATGTCGCCACCGGTGGTCTGGACGGCGGTGACACCGGACCCGCCGTCCTCTCGTCGCCCCACTGTGAGGCCGGTGACGGGTGTGTCCAACAGGACCCGGGCTCCAGCCTCGCGTGCCCGTTCCAGGCAGGCACGGGCCACGCTGGGCGGGTCCACCTGGCCTTCGTTCTCACAATAAACAGCGGCTGTCACTCCGTCGGAGAAAATACCCGGTTCGATCCGTCGCATCTCGACCTCGTCGATGAGACGGCAGGGATACCCACGGGCCTGGAGTTTCTCCACCCTCTCGCGGAGTTGGTCCGCGCCCTGGTCGGAGGACTCCCATTGTAGCTTCCCTCCCCACCGGAGACCGACATCGGCGCCCAGCCGGCGGGTGAACCTGTCCCAGGCGTCCATGGATCGTCGGTTGAAATCGTGGTAAAACCAGGGCTCCTTGCCGAAGGAGTTCAGGTAGGCGAAGGAACGGCCGGAGGTGCCCGAGCCCGGCTGACCGCTTTCGATGACGGTCAGGGTCACGTCGCGCCGCGACAGGTGGAACGCGATGGAAGCTCCGACTATGCCCGCTCCGACGACGACGACGCGTCGCCTGCCGTTATCGCCTGGGTTTTGAATCACCACGCTTTTACTTTCTTGTATATGAACCGGAACGGTGAGGACCTAGAAACCATCTAAAAACGGGAGGTGACTTTTCCCTCCGATATGAGTATCGGAGTCCCGATGCGTCGGGACACCCGGCCACCGGCAATGGTTTTTAGTACCTGGTGAGTTCCCCAGACCCCCACCAGAGGGGGTGTTCCCCCTCTGGACTCCCCCCCGGTCTGATTTCTGAGAGAGGCTCGTCAACGGAGAGGGAATGGTCGCCGGACGGGACGCGCTACTCCTCGAATGTCTCCACTTTGAGCATGCTCCTCATTAGCAGTAGATACCCGCTCT